>WFUQ01000060.1 GCA_015484935.1 Gammaproteobacteria bacterium | reverse complement strand
GCTTCGCCTGCGAGGATTACGCACATTATCTGATGGATATCGAAGAATATATCGGGCATCGCATAAACAATGAGAAGGTCACGGCCGAATTACTGGTCAAGCCAAAACCACCGATCAAGCGGGAACGCAAACCACGTCCACCGCACAACAGGAATAAATCCGGCGGTCGCCATTCTTCGTCGCGCCGCCATTCCGGTGGTAGCCGCCCCAGAAGATAAGCCAGGAAATCCGGCTGCGGCTTTTCAATAACCGCCCGGAAATGACCACTGCTGCTACGAAGTCAACTTCGCAAATACGCTCTCTGCTGTTGCAAAGGCTACCTCGACCGACTCCGCCAGCACATTGAAATGCCCCATCTTGCGACCGGGTCGTGCCTGCTTCTTACCATACAGATGGAGCTTGATATTGCTCTCACCGAGGATGTGCATCCAGTCCGGCTGCCACAGATCACCCAACATATTCACCATCACCACCGGTGAGGTCAGGCGGGTATCGCCCACTGGCAGACCGCAGATCATACGGGTCTGCTGTTCAAACTGGGAAGTGACACAGGCATCTTTGGTGTAATGCCCGGAATTATGCGGCCGCGGTGCCATCTCATTGAATAGCAGTTCACCCTGTGCCGAGATGAAAAATTCGACCGCCAGTATGCCGACGTAATCCAGCGCCTCAGCCAGACTGGTCGCCTGCTGTTCTGCCAGCTCGGTCATCTGCGTGCTGACTTTCGCCGGTACCGCACTGGTGTGCAATACCCCGTTCACATGCACGTTCTCGGCAGCCGGAAAACAGCCTGAGTCTCCCTCGTGATTACGCGCCACGATGATGGAAATCTCGGTCTCGATATCGATCTTCTGTTCCAGCACACACTCGACACCCCCCATGTTCTGGAATGCATCGAACAATGTCTGCTCGGACGTGATCACCGCCTGCCCCTTGCCGTCATAGCCCAGCGTGGCGCTTTTCAGGATAGCCGGTGCACCGATGCTGGCAAAAGCCGCTGCGATATCATCATCGCTACTTATCAGGTGATACGGTGCCGGTTGCAGGCCTGCCTGCCGGGCGAAGGCTTTTTCACGTGCACGATGCTGGGCGATCTCCAGTGCTTTCGCATCCGGGTATACCCGGGTCGATCGTGCCAGATGATTCAGACTGGCAGCCGGGATGTTCTCGAATTCGGTGGTGATGACATCACAGGCTTCTGCCAGCTGATCGAGAGCAGCCTTATCGGTGTAATCCGCGCAGATGTGCCGATCCGCGATGGCGCCGGCAGGACTGTCGCTGTCCGGATCCATCACCACCAGCTGGTAGCCCATGCTTCGCGCGGCGGTACAGAACATCCGACCCAGCTGTCCTCCACCGAGTACGCCGAGCGTAGCACCGGGTAATATCACCTGCGTCATAGTCTTATTGTTCGGGTGGCAGGCTCATCGCCAGCACACTATCGGCCTGTTGCTTTCGGAAACTCGCCAGCTTTTCAGCCAGCGCCACATCATTGACCGCCAGTATGGCGACAGCAGCCAGAGCCGCATTGGCAGCCCCCGCTTCACCGATCGCGAAGGTCGCCACCGGTATGCCTTTGGGCATCTGCACGATAGATAACAGGGAATCCATACCTTTGAGATGTTTCGACTGCACCGGCACACCCAGCACCGGCAGTGTGGTCTTGGCAGCCAGCATCCCCGGCAGGTGCGCAGCACCACCGGCACCCGCGATGATGCAGGCAAACCCCTGCTCTCTGGCAGATTCGGCATACTGGTACAGCAGATCAGGTGTACGATGTGCAGACACCACCTTCGCTTCGCAATCCACACCAAATTCTTCCAGTATCGCGACCGCGTGCTGCATCACCGGCCAGTCACTCTGGCTACCCATCACTACACCGACTTTCATAGCTGTCATGCTATCGATCCCACATGGAGGCCCACGTTTTGAGAAAAAGGCAGTCATTCTATATGAATGTCACGATTTTTACTAAATCGCCGCAGACCGTCTGAAAAAACACAGTCCACAGGGCAATACAGGCAGATTGAACTAGTCTTTTATAGACATCTATCGATAAAGTAAACAGAATACGCTCGATCGATAAACCATCACCACTGGACAGGGTTCACAGAAAAAACCTGACGATCACAGCGATAACCACCTTCACTGCACACGACATGACCGATACTGATTTCACAATCCGCCACGCAACCCTCTCCGATACAGATTTCATCTCCGATGCCATCATCGGTGCAGAAAAGAGCGGCACGACTCGCTGTGGGCTCGCTACCCTGTTCGGTCTGGATGAGACTCAACTGAAAACCTATCTGATATCGATGCTGGAAGAAGAGATCGAAGGTTGTGAACTGTCCATCGACAGTTTTCTGTTGGCAGAAAAAGATAACAGCCCGGTCGCAGCGACCGCAGGCTGGGTGGAAAATGCAGGTGATGAACTGCCGTCAAATCAGGCTAAAGCCAACCTTATTGGCTATACTTTTCCTCATTCGAACCTGATGACCATGCGTGATAACGCACATCTTATGAAAGGACTGTCCATAGAACGTGAGACAGCAACCCTGCAGTTCGAATATGTCTATGTTGCGCCTGAAGCACGTGGTCATGGTCTGGCTGCTCGTTTGATCGAAGCCCATATCGAGCACACAAAAAAAACACATCGTGAAGTCACCAGGGGGCAGCTCCAGGTGTTTTGCAACAACGACAACGCGATCGGTCTGTATGAGAGACTGGGGTTCGAGGTGAAACAGTCCTACCGGTCCAGCGAGGATGATGTATTGTCATTCCTGCCACATAACGAAAAACTACTGATGGAGATACTTTTCCAGTGAATAGAGATGAACTTTCAGAAGCAGTTAAAGCGATAATTATCGACACTGTGAAACACGATGATTTTGTGATGTCTGAAGAACTGACAGCGACCGATGTCAGCGGCTGGGACTCCCTGTCACATATGTCCATCATCACCGGTATCGAACAGAAGTTTTCTGTTAAGTTCAAATTGAAAGAACTTAACAAGCTCAAGAACATGTCGAGCCTGCTGGATCTCATCCTGAGCAAGATGCAGTAAGCGATACTCACTGGCCTGTGTTACCCCTGTCGATATAACCAGCGATGTTGTTCAACTCTATCGAGTTCGCAGTTTTTGCTGTTGTCGTTTTCTTTCTGTACTGGTTCCTCGGTCGTAGATCAGGTCGTTCGCAAAACATAATATTGCTGGGGACCAGCATCTTTTTCTACGGCTATGCCGATCTGCGTTTCCTCTCACTGATCCTGTTCAATGTCATCATCAACTACCTGCTTGGACTGTCGATACGCAGATGCAAGAGCGAATCAAAACAGCAGTTAGTATTGATAACCGGTCTGCTCATCAATATCGGCATCCTGTGTTATTTCAAGTACTTCAATTTCTTCTACGACAGTATCATCGACCTGCTCGCAGTCTTCGGCAGCGACTTCGCCTACAGCTCGTTGAAGATCCTGTTACCACTCGGCATCAGTTTCTACACTTTCCAGTCCATCGGTTACCTGCTCGATATCTATAACGAAGAGATCGAACCCTGCGACGACCCGCTCGCCTTCGCAACCTACCTGACCTATTTCCCGAAGATCGTCGCCGGACCGATCGAACGGGCACAGCGGTTTCTGCCACAGATCAGCCATGCACGACAATTCGATTACCAGCTCGCTGCAGATGGCTGCAGGCAGTTTCTTTGGGGGTTGTTCGCCAAGGTGGTACTGGCGAATGGATTGGAAAACGCGCTCAACCCCATATTCGATAACGTCGCTGACCAGCGCGCAAGTACGCTGCTCGTCGGCGCATTTCTGTATCTGTTCTATATGTACTGCGATTTCTCCGGTTACACCAACATGGCGCTGGGTATCTCCAAATTATTCGGTATCAGACTGTCGATCAACTTTGCCACCCCTCTGTTCTCGACCAGCATCAGCGATTTCTGGCGACGGTGGCACATCTCCTTGTCCACCTGGGCGATGGATTACCTTTACACCCCACTGACTTTTATATTCCGCAGCTATGGCAAGGCCGGCACTATGCTTGCCATCTCGATCACATTTTTTGTCATCGGTATCTGGCATGGCGCTGCATGGGCGTATGTCGCCTTCGGCGTATTGCAGGCGATCTATTTCATCCCGCTGGTCACCGCGGGCAGCGTCAATCAGGTGAATAACTACGATGATGTCCTGATACCCTCGCCTGTGCATGCGCTCAAGATGCTGTTCATGCTGTGCATCATCGCATTGGCATTCCTGTTGCTGAAGACAGAATCTGTCTCTGGCACACTCGACTATATCAGTGCTATCGTCTCTGCCGATCTGTTCAGCCGCCCCGAAAAATTCCCCGGCATGTTGATGATGATCTTCGCCCTGTTCATGCTGACCGAATGGCTGCAACGTAACAGAGAACACGCTCTCGATATCGCCCGCATCGCCCTGCCTTACCGTCATATCATCTATATAGTATTACTGATCATGGTCTTCGGTCTCGGTGAGTTCGATAACAGTGCTTTTGTCTACAAGCAATTCTGAGTGATGAAATCTTTTCTTGCAAAAAGCATCCTGTACATAAGTGCGATACTGATAGTGCATATCATCGCGGGTTATTCTGCCGGTGGCGCGATCGATGCGTACTACCTGCGGTTCACCTCACCGCCACAGAGCTCGCTCATCATCGGCTCGTCACGAGCTGCACAGGGTTTACAGCCATCCGCAATCACTGCCGTCACAGGCAAGGATATATTTAATTTTGCATTCACGGCGCACGACTCCCCTTATGGACCGATCTACCTGAACGCCATCAGCAACAAGATCAAACCGGACAGTACAGATGGTATATTCATCCTGTCGGTCAGTCCCTGGCTGGTCTCGTCGAGTTCGTCAGCGCCTGAGGATGTTTCGACGTTCAGAGAGCGTGATGGCATCCTCGCGGATATGACTGAGTTCAGTATGAAACCCAACTTCGAATACCTGATTAAGAACTACCATCATGGCTGGCTGAAACTGTTCCGAAAAACCCGTGCATCCACACAGTTACACGAGGATGGCTGGCTCGAAATCACTGTCAACATGGATGAGAACAAGGTCGCTGCACGAAAAGCCAGAAAACTTGAGGCCTACAGAAACAACAGTTTGCCGTCGAACACGCCTTCTCAGGCCCGGATGGATTCACTGCGCGACAGCATCCGTCTCCTGCAACAACATGGCAGGGTATTTCTTGTGAGGTTGCCGGCAGGTCAGGAAGTTCTGGATATCGAGGCTAGCCTGATGCCCGACTTTGACGCGCAGATGCGATCTGTAGCGGATGATTTCCGTCTGTCCTACCTCGATTTTTCCGGCTGCGCAGATGACTACACTTATATCGATGGTGTCCATCTCTATAAAGACTCGGGCAGCAAGCTTTCCGGACAGATTGCACTGCTCATCGATAATGACATGGCTGCCGACCGCGCCAGCTATCACCTCTGTTCCCGATAAACACATAATCTGATACGAGGCTGAATTATGAATATTGCACTCGATGGTTTCCTGAACAGCTGTCGCCGACACCCCAACAATATCGCTTTTGTCATCGATGAACACGAGATCAGTTACACAGAGTTCCTCTCTCATGTGGTCGCGATAAGTGCGACTCTGAGTGAACTAAAAGATGAGAGTCACATCGGTATCCTCACTGGCGGCGATGTCCATACCTATGCTTCCATCTATGCCGTATGGCTCGCAGGCAAATCCTATGTGCCACTGAACGAAAAAAATTCCGCATTGCGCCACAGTGAGATCATCGATGATGCCGGACTGAAGACGGTTCTGTGTAGCAGAGAAGATGATAAACTCATACAGGCGAATGATGAGTACTGTGATGAGTCGCTGCATATCATCCATTCACATGCTATCTCACCGGTAGAGACGGATCCGGCGACCTTGCGTTACGACACGCCTGATCTGGCATATATCTTTTTCACCTCAGGCAGTACGGGTAAACCCAAAGGGGTGCCGGTGAGCATCAGTAACCTCAATGCCTTTCTCGAATATTGCATCGATCAGAATAATTACCACTTCGGTTCCAGTGATCGTTTCTTACAGATGTTCGAACTGACCTTCGACCTGTCTGTATTTTCGTTCGCCTGCCCGTTATGTATCGCGGCCACCTGCTGCGTCGTACCATCTGACGGCATGACGTTCATCAATGTGGCGACCGTACTGGAAGAGCAGCATGTCACCGTGGCACTGATGGTCCCGTCCACCATCACTTTCCTGCGCAACTACTTCGATGAGATAGAACTGCCTGATCTGAGATACAGCATGTTCTGTGGCGAAGCACTGCTCGATGAAGTCACTCGCGAGTGGTCAGATTGCCTCAGTAATGATTGCATCATCCAGAACGTCTACGGGCCGACCGAAGCGACTATCTTCTGCTCAATCTATGACTGGCATTCGGAAGCAAGTCGCGATGAAGCTGTGAACGGCGTAGTGTCGATAGGCAAGCCTTTCACTACCACCGGTTTCACCATCGTCGATGCTGACAATAACGAACTCCCCGCTGGTGAAAAAGGCGAGTTATGCCTTTCCGGTCCTCAGGTGACCATGCATTACTGGAACAACCCGGAAAAAACCAGCGAAGCCTATTTCGATCACGGTAAAGATCATGTGCATATGTACAAGACCGGTGACCTCGTTTACAGTAACGACAACGGTAATTACATCTACTGTGGACGGACGGATTCACAGGTCAAGGTGAACGGTTTCAGGATCGAACTCGGTGAAGTTGAGCATCTGCTGCGGAAATATTTTACTGACTGCCAGTGCGCGGTAGTAGCGATACAGAATACCGACCTGTCCACCGAACTGCACCTGTTTCTGGATGCCGAAATCGAGGACAGAAAAGCTTACCAGAAATATAAATCAGGCAATCTCCTGCCTTACATGCAACCGACGCATGTACATATCGTACAGTCTATGCCTCTGAACCAGAACGGAAAGGTTGACCGTAAAGCTCTGGCCGCACTCGTTTAGCCTCCACCATCAGGTCTATGACGGCAAAAAATCTATCGGGTAGGTCACGGTGATGACCGGCACATCTTTTTTGGCGAACCTGAATTTCCTGATCTTCGAGACCAGACGTTTTTCCAGCCGTGCGTGACCCAGCTCGCTGGAGACGATGACACAATTGGTCACTGTACCATCTGGCGCGATGGTCAGTTCGATGATGACTTTTCCCTGCAGAGAAGGATCCTTGCGTAACTCACGATTGTAGATACTGAAGATAGCACCTTTGTTTTTCTGGAATATCCGCTCGATCTCTTCCTGACTACGATTGGCACTGCGTGACTGAGACTGTCCGGCTCTCGATGAGAATTTATTGTTGGCGTCGATGGTGCTACTGACTGCGACTGATTTCTTCTGTGCCAACTTGCTGCTCGTAACCTTGCGCGCCGACGCATCGGTCTTGATACCATCACTGCTCTTGCTCGCGGCAGCCAGCAGCTTGCTGGTTTCGATCACCGTCTCGGCTTGCTTGCCCGATTTCTGCTGTGGCAGATCGGCGATATCTGAAAAGTCGAAGCTCTCTCTGAGGTCAGCCAGCTCATCACTCATGGCGATAAGCCCGGACTGTTGCGCGGTCTTTCTGGCAGCAGCACGGCTATCTGTCTTTTTCACCGGCACCGGTTTCTTTACCGGCTTCGGTTTTACGTCCGGTTTCTTTATCTTCTTCTTGACGGGTATCGGTGGCGGCGGCTCTTTCTTCTTCTCCATGATCAGTTTTGCTAATCGGGGAGCGACTTCTGCCAGCTGTTTTTGTTCCGGCTCAGGCAGGTCGAGCTGATTCAGTATCACACCCAACAACAGGAACAGGATGACAAACGCGATCGACATGCGTCTGAACAAAAGATCTTCCCGACCCTCTACCCACGGCAGGTCAGGTTCTGTCATCGTCATACTAACCATCACTCGGATCGACCTTCCTGTTTACTGCGAATGACAGATTGGTATATTCCGCACCGGCACAGGTGAGCATGATCTTCTTCAGCAGCGCGTATTCGATCTTCTTGTCTCCCATGATGGTTACGCCTTTCTTGTCGGCAAAATCCTTGTCTGTCACCGAGAGCTTCTTCAGTGACTCATATAATGGTCTTATCGTCTGCGATGAGTTCTTCATCGCCGCTTCGACACTGACGATGACCTTGCCCTGCAGGCTGATGTAGTCATTATTGACCGCGACGACCAGATTACTGGTCGGCGCTTTCTCTGAGCTGGAATTCGGCAAGATGACATTTTTTGGTGATGGCAATATCTCGGAGTTGCTGGCGTTCACCAGCAGGAAAAATACCAGGATGGTAAAGATATCCATCAGCGAGATCATGTTCAGTGTGGCATTACGATCCTGCTTTCTGGCATGGTGCTGCTGCATCCGTTTTGCGCGTCGTGTGTGTTTCATAAACGTCTGTCCCGATGCTATTTCGGTGTATCGCCGATGGAGATATCCGGAAACAGTTCTGCGTTCACATATTCACCTTCGTAGAAAGTTTTATAGGAACGCACGCTGTCCATCACCTTGATCAGGTCTTCGTAATACGTACCCTGATCTGAAAGGATGGTGATGTTGGTCTTATCCGGAAAACGCGCCTTGACCTGCTTCAGTACTTTTTTGAGCACAGCGAAATTATGCCCGCTCTCGATCCGGCTTATGCGCTTGATGATGCCACCTTTGTTATCCGACAAGGTCATCGCATCCTGCTGGATACTGACTCGGATCTCATAGGGTACATCTTTCTTATCCTGCACACTCTGGCTACCAGGCTTGGGCAGGTTCAGGTCCAGGATGGTTATCTGACTGAACACGGTAGACATCAACAGGAACGGCACCAGTACCACCATCAGGTTCATGAAGGCGGTTATATTCAGCTCCGCTGCAGGATGTTTGCGCCGATGGCGTCTAACTGTCATTGCTGGAGTTACCTGCGTTCTTGAATTTGGTCAACTGGTTAACGAACTGCACGGTCGCCATCTCAAGACTGTCAATGATCTCGGTCGTCTTGGTCTGTAAAAGGGTGTAGAACAACAACAGCGGGATCGCGACGATGAGGCCGAATGCGGTGGTATTCATCGCAACCGAGATACTGGTCGATAATATCTCGGCTTTCATCGATGGATCGACCTGTGCCACCGCAGTGAACGCCTTGATCAGACCGATGATGGTACCGAGCAGTCCCAACAGGGTCGCGATGTTGGCGAACATGGCGAGGTAGTGTGTGCGTTTCTCCAGACGCGGGATCGCTTCCAGCATACTCTCTTCCATCGACGCTTCGATGTCATCACGTCGTCTGGCAGATTTATAATTACTCAGCCCCTGTGCGACGATCTTGCTGACGGTGGCGCTGGAATCGGATGTCAGTTGCATGATGCCTTTCAACTCGCCCTTCTTCAGCATCGGCATGATCTTCGCCAACATCCTGCGATTCTTATTCTTCGCAGCCGTCAGATAGACATAGCGTTCTATGGTGATGGTCAGGCCGATGGCCAATACCACCAGGATGGGGTACATGAATGCACCGCCCGATTGAAAAAAACTGATTAGGATATCAAGCATTGTCGTTACTCCACGGTTATACAGGCTTCCTGCATGAGCCTGTCTCGATTTGAATGATGTAGATAAATTTTCATAAGTGATCGTTAGTATCTATTTACCTGAGGTATATCGGTCGGCATAAAATTTCAGCCGACGTTTAAAGTCTTTTCGCTCTACCGGTTCGATATCCGCATCCAGCACACTGTGATAAGCGGTCGCCGGAAGAGATTCCACGTCAGCAGGTTTCCACGGCACGATATACAGCACCCTGGGCAGTTCCTTATTACCGATTATCGCCGTCCCCTCCATGTCCAGTCGTTGCTCAGCATGCACAGACAGGCTGAACAAGATCAACGATGACATAAACATTTTCGCTATCGCGTTCATTCTGACTTCGCCTGCTTGTCGATGCGACGTTTGATATCCAACATCCATTTATCTACATCCTTGTTGCTGCCGCCGGTGAGCGGCTGGTATCTTTCGTACTGCGCCAGTGCCTCGGGTAATTTCTGCAGATAGATATCCAGCAGGATACCGAGATTCAGATGCGCTTTGGCATAACTGTCATCTGCTGCTATTGCCTTGTTGTAGTTCGTTTCCGCCTCGATGAACAACCCCTGTTGACGCTGTATCACGGCCAGATGATTATAGGCGATCGCGTCTCTATCATCCTGTTTGATGGCGCGTTTAAATGCATCTTCCGCTTTTTCCAGCTGCTGTTTCTTCAGATACAGCAAGCCCAGGTTCGTATAGGCGCGGTGTACTGACGGGTCGAGCGCGATAATCTTCTCGAACTGCTCGATGGCCAGATCGATATCACCTGTCTTCGCTGTCTGTAGTGCCTGCGCACTTGCCGTGTTCGCAACAGAACTGTCTACCTGATCGTT
>WFUQ01000059.1 GCA_015484935.1 Gammaproteobacteria bacterium | reverse complement strand
ATGTTGTGTTACGTCACACCGAAAGAACATCTGGGGCTGCCGAATAAAGAAGATGTCCGCACCGGCATCATCACCTACAAGATCTCAGCGCATGCCGCTGATTTGGCTAAAGGTCATCCGGGTGCGCAGATACGTGATAACGCGATGTCGAAAGCGCGTTTCGAATTCCGTTGGGATGACCAGTTCAAACTGGCACTGGACCCCGAACGTGCACGCGAATACCACGATGAAACCCTGCCCAAGGATGCACACAAGGTCGCCCACTTCTGCTCAATGTGCGGACCGAAGTTCTGCTCGATGAAGATATCGCAGGATGTCCGTGAGTATGCAGCCGAACAGGGTATCGGTAATATCGAAATCGCACTGGATAAAGGCTTGAAGGAGAAAGCCGCAGAGTTTAAAGCCAGGGGTAGTGAGATATATTCCAAAGCGTAACGGGCCCGACGAAAAGATATAAGGTGCTGGCAGGCATCCATGTTTCGACCATCGTGATCATGACGGTGTCCTGTTCTTCTCCATGTTGATCTCACAAGAGCATAACTTCCTTTTTGTGCATGTGCCTAAAAATGCGGGCAGTAGTATCCATCGAGTGCTCAGTCCTTACTGTATGCAGGCGCAGAAAAAATATCCTGAAAAACTTTTGACCAAACTGCATCTGGATTTCGACTGGCAGCGCCATCATTTCGGTGGTCATGCCAGTCTGCGAGAAGCGGAAAAGCATATCCCTGCCGAGTTGTTTTCCCAACTCTACAGGTTTGCAGTAGTTCGTAATCCATGGGATAGCATGGTGTCGCACTATCATTTCGCGCAGCAACGCAGAGGCCACTGGTGGAGCCGCGCCAGAGCGAACCGTCTGTCTTTCAGTGATTTTTTGAGGTTTGCCGATGGCAGGCGAAACCGACCCGGTTGTCCGTATGTGCAGATACCTTTTCTGACATTACAGGATGGCTCGCTCGGTGTGCACCGTCTGCTGAGGTTTGAAAATCTTAGCGAAGATTGGGCCACTCTTATGGAGGAGCTTCAGTTGAGTGTCGAGTTGCCCAGAGTCAATACCAGCAAACATGTAGATTATCGAGAGTTTTATAATGACGCTGATAGAGAGTATGTAGCCAGGCAGTGGCAGGAGGATATCGACGCTTTCGATTATACTTTCGTCTAGGTTCGTGGTGATGTTAATAAAATGAATATAATGTCTTCTGCTGCGTCTGTGCCTATAATAGCTGTATAAAAGGTGGACGACGCGATGGCTGAATATTGATGGGATCAGAAGACAGACGATACCGGATCATGGTGATGGATGATCAGGATATGATGCGTGAGGTGGCGGAAGCGATGCTGGACGAGATCGGTTGCGATACGGTCCATGCACGCGATGGTCTTGAGGCGATCGAGTTATACAAGGCCGCGATAGCAGAACAAAAGCCTGTCGATCTTGTGCTGATGGATCTGACTGTACCGGCGGGCATGGGCGGCGATGAAGCTGTCAAGGAGATCATCGCTATCGATAAGGATGCGCTGGTGGTCGCCTGCAGTGGCCATCCGGTCGATACTATCAAAGCCAGATATGAAGGTTTCGGTTTCAGTGATGTCCTGTCCAAGCCTTATGATTTTCAGATGCTGGAAGACCTGATAAAAACCATGCTGGATAGATGACGGGTCTATCGAAACTACCTGAGCAGTTATCTGGCATCACAATAATTTCTATTATTCCCTTAAGAATGTGCGCTTGACGGCCGATACGATGATATAGAAAAGATATTTTGCATATCTGCATACTATCGTTATTCTGGATCGTGTCCCGGGGGCGTAATGACAAATCAAAATTTAGAAAACCTGCCCGATGACCTGACCATCCGTCGGATGTTTCAGGAACTAGAGCATAATATAAAATCAGTTAATCGTGACAAGATAAGTGAAATAACCGGTGAGGTAACACGAGATGCGTTTGATCGTGTAGTAAGCACGACCGCAAGGCTTAGAGCCAGGTACCTCGCTAAAGTGATCGAGCTGGAATCGACCGAAGATATCAAGCCGAGTGACATATCTTCATTACGGGGTTCTCGCTTGATGTTTGAAGAAGCATTGGAAGGATTTTCTGCTCTGCGCCATGCGCTGTGCCAGGGGTATTTTGATTTGACTGAAGATGAGTGATATGGATAGACAGCGCCAGCGCTGCCAATCTAGAAGGCATAAAAAAGACCCGCTATATGCGGGTCTTTTTTATGCGTGTGAAAAGATAAGACTAGTTTTCGAGTGCGTTGATGATGGACGTGATCTCTTCTTCTGATTCATGCATGACTTCGATCGCTGTCTCCTCGCTCAGTTTAAGTTGGCGAGTTGCCGGTATGTCATCCCAGACGATATCCGGCGCGATATCCTTGTCATCACGGTGTGAAAACAGATTGGCGACCAGCACGACATCGATCAGATCAGGAGATTCAGTGTCACGTCCGAGCTCCTCATGTTCATCCGCTACGCGACACAGCTCTTCACTGAAATCCCATGCTTCCAGTATGCCCCTGCCTACACCGGTGTGCCAGTCTTCGAGTACGTGTTCGAGTATGTCGGGGGTGTCGAAAAGCTCCGGATAGTGCTCAGAGCGTGACAGGATGTAATATTTTCCTATGTCATGCAACAGGCCCGCTAACATCGCTGTGTCGGGGTTGATGCGAGTCTGTTTCTTGGCGATCACGTAGGAATAGGCAGCGACCTGTACGCTGTGATGCCAGCAATCTTCCAGGTAGGGCAGAATCCGGGCAGGTGCGGTTGTGGACCTCAGCTGATCGACTGCGATAGATACTGCGGTGTTATAGGCCATACGAAAACCCATGCGGGTGATCGCTGTACGGACATCGCTTATCTGTGATCCTGCACCATTGACGATGACTGAGTTGGCCAGTTTGAGTATCTTCGCTGAGAAAATCGGGTCGGAACTGATGAGTTGTGCGACCTTCTCTGCGGTGACCTCGGGGTCTTCGAGTGCATTTTTGATGCGCAGTGCAACATCGGGAAATGCAGGGAGCTCGAGTTTTCCTGTACTGAGCTCTTCGCCCAGATCAGAGATAAAGACAAAACCGGGATCGGTTTGTAGATTTGCAGAATTCATGTGGACGGCCCCTTTGATAGAAAGTTACTGGTCATGCAAAAAAAAGCGTGACCAGTTCGATATATATATCGTCATGAATGATAGATTCTTAAACCCAAGATAAATACAACTGGCTTGCTTGTCTGTAACTGGATCATGCTGCTGACTGAAGAAGCTTGCTCTCGGATGCGAGTCTGACAGCTTCGAAATAGCATTGCCTTATCTGGAATGTGTCCAGTGATTTGTAATGTGCATCTTCCCACTCTGCTTTTTCGTATGCGCGGACACAGGATAGCGCTTCACCCAGGCTGCCCTTGTTTTTTAGCAGGGCATCACGCAATGTTTCAGATAACGGTAATGAGATAAGTATCTCTGGCATATGCATGCCCAGCAGTGCATTCAGAGTAGATAACAAACCAGCGGAGAAATAGACTTCGGTATCAGTATAGCCGCTGCTGATAGCGATCTGCTCACACATGTGAGCGCGTATGATGGATAGTTGTATCAGCTCACTGGAGCTTTCGTTGAGTGATGATAGTGTGAACAGCGATGCCCAGTGTTTCAGTTTTTTGAGACCGACATAGGTGATCGCTTCATGGATGGAATCGACCTTCCGTTCCAGCGCGAAGTGTGCAGAATTGATGTACCTGAGTATCTTGTAACATAATGATACGTCGTTCGATATGCTTGCTACCAGACTATCTATCTCGATATCTTCATCGTTCAGGTCAGCGAGGATCTTTAACAGTGTGAGTTTACTGAGCGGTATCGTCTTGCCTTTGACGATCCTGGGTTTTGCCAGAAAATAACCCTGGAAATAATCGAAGCCACATTTGTGAAGAAATATGTACTCTTCTTCCGATTCGATCTTTTCTGCCAGTAACTTTATATCATGTTTTTTCAGTTCGGAAACGTGACTCTTTATCTCTGGCTGTGACAGCGATTTAACTTCAACCTTGATGTAATCGACCAGCGGTAGTACGGGTTTCCATTCTGGCGTATAAGTGAAATCATCCAGTGCGATCGTATAACCTTTATCTCTGAGATCTTTCAGACCGGTGATGAGTGCATCATCGACCACGATATCTTCGAGCACTTCGAGTACCACATGCTCTGCCGGTAAGGGGAGTGGTTTATTACCTATCAGGAAGTCTTTGCTCAGGTTGATGAACGCAGGGTATTTTCCGACCAGCGAATCGAAACCGAAGTCAGTGAGAAGGCTGATGATCACTTCCGATGTCGATGTGTTCTGGTCATGGATATCGGCACGGTTGATCTCTGAATCGCGATACAGTAACTCGTACGCGACCAATCGAAGCTTGCGATCGAAGATCGGCTGCCGAGCGATAAAAATTTCAGAATTGGTAGTCTCTTCTTGTGCAGCCAGCATATATAAAACCTTCAAAATACATACAGTTATCCACGTATCTTGTCGGCAGTCTGCACAGATACTTTAGTATCTGAGGTGTTATCCCGGGTATTGATATGACCAGCCTGCTGATTGTCGCAGGCTGGCCGGGCTCTTGTATCAGTTGCTTGCGAGGTGCTGTTGAAGACACATCCGGTCGCCGAACTTGCCTGCTTCTGCCGGGGTTTTAAGCGAATCTTTATGGGCAAAAATCTCTTTTATGATCGAACTGTTCGCAGTGCTGCTTTCGAACAGACTCAGAGTCTGTTCGAGTGTGGCGCCGCCCTTGATCATTGTCAGGGCGTGTCCCGCCATGTGTTTTACCATGCTGCAATCCGAGTCGGTATCTGCTCTCAGTGCCAATGGGGTAGTCAGGGTCACACTTAATAGTGTGGTCACTAATAGTTTACTCATCATGCTTTCCTCTGCTGGAGTTGGTGCTTCTTGTCAGCGACACATGTGGCTGATTGTAACTGGAGACTAGTAATTAGGACAGTAAAGGAAGGCCGTCAAGACGCAGTGGATAAAATACCGGTCGAGTGCCAAATTTCAGACGAACGTATTAGACTTCTGTACAGGTTCACAGTCGGGTTGGCTGTTTCTTCGATCTGCACTGACCCGTCTGTCAGGGAAATCGATAATCCGCATCTGTTGTCTTCTGTCGGTATCCGATGTGCGTTTTTCCAGCATGAAATATAATATGGTGACGGCCATTATCAGGCTGATCGCACCCAATGCACCGAAGGTAGCGAACAATGCCTGCTGATCGACTTCAGCTTTGCCGGCAAATACATTGATGCCTGCGAAGGTATCGAGGATGTTGATGCCCAGACCGCCGATTCCGAGTGCAAGCAGGAAGGCGATAAAAATGAGGCGGTACAGTAGTAGCGGGACTTGTCGTAAGCGTATCGGCATCCCGTATTTATAGACTGTATTTCCGGATAAGCAACTGACACAAAAAAGCCGGTGTGGATAAGACCACACCGGCTGGTACAGATTCTATCTGTGATTCAGCTTCATCAGCTGAGATCGATGTTACATGCCCAGCTTGGCCTTGATCGCATCGATGACCGCATCTGATGAGGTGGCTTCTACAGACAGCAGCATACCTTCATTTCTGTAGAAATCGACCAGTGGTGCAGTCTGTTCGTTATATACGTTCAGACGGTTGCTGATCGCTTCTTCCGTCTCATCATCACGCTGTACCACAGGCTCGCCACATTTGTCGCATTTGCCTTCTACCTTCGGTGGGTTGGATTTAACGTTGTAGATCTCGCCACAGCCGGTGCAGGTGCGACGGGTTGTCAATCGGTCGAGGATGACTTCGCGAGGCACGTCGATCTCGACTGCACAGTCGAGTTTCTCACCCATGTTTTCCAGCAGTACCTTCAAGGCTTCCGCCTGTGGGATGGTGCGTGGAAAACCATCGAGCAGATAACCTGATTTGCAGTCATCTTCTTTCAGGCGTTCGCCCATGATACCCATGATGAGGTCATCAGATACCAGGTCACCGGCTTTCATCGCCGCTTCTGCCTGTTTGCCCAGCTCGGTACCGGCCGCGACAGCGCCACGCAGGATGTCGCCAGTGGAGATTTGTACTGAGCCATCCAGCTTGGTCAGTAATTTTGCAACGGTGCCCTTGCCAGCACCCGGTGCGCCTAGAAGAATCAGTTTCATAAGATTTCCCCGAATAAGTGTGAAATACCAGTACCTGTGGTCTACAGCAGGCACGCTCGAAATTTGAGCGCGTATTGTCCGGTTTTTACAGGATGAAAGCAAACGCTATTAGTGGGTGGTTTGAGCTTGCGGTCCTGAAAAAAACATCGCGGACATAAAAAACGCCCCTGAGATCAGGGGCGTTTTAAAGGTATGGAGAGTAATGTTTTGCGTTTACGCTCTAGCTTTCTTTCTGCTCAGACCGATACCTACCAGACCAAGACCTAACAGGCCGAGGATTGCAGGTTCTGGAGCAGCGCTGTACTGGATACCAGAGATGTAGAACTCTTCATTGAAGTAAGATACATCGAAGTGGTCACCGGCACTGACGTTCCAGGTGCCATACATGTTGGCATCGCCAGGTGCACCTGTGTAAGCGACGTACTCTGCACCGTCGATAGTGATCTGATCGATGGTTGGGTCATTAAGGTCAAATATAGCACCGTCAGTATCAAAACCGCCATCGTGGTTGTTGTTGAACCAGATGTTGTCGATGTTTACGTCGAGCTTGAAGACAAAGTGCAGTGTTTCACCGATGGTAACATTGTCGTCACCTGCACCAGAAGAGCACTTGTTGGCTCCACT
>WFUQ01000058.1 GCA_015484935.1 Gammaproteobacteria bacterium | reverse complement strand
AGGTTGGTCACATGCTTGCTGGCGAGATACTTCAATGCCAGATTACGCTGGAAGTTGTCGCCGTCTTTCGGTGGGATCAAGGACTGCAACGGTGGTAACAGGTCAAACCGTTCGCTGCGTTCTCTGACGATAGTGGTCTTGCCGAAATAATCCGGTGCATACACCAGCCCCAGCCCCGGTAAGCCGGTTTGCAGAAAGGCATCGTCATAGGTGAATCGGCATTCCTTATCCGTGACATAGAGTCGCCCCATCCGACTCGGTGCACCACCGAGACGTGTCCAGACAGCTGCTTCGCGGTCGGTGCTCATTCGCTACCTGCTGACGGGAACAACGTTCCCATCGTCACCTGTTCAGCTACCGGATTATCGGCGATCAGTTGTACCCGCAGTCCGGCGACTCTCGCCAGTTCCTCGAATGTCTTCAGGCTGATATTCGGGTTCTTCTTCGCCCGTGACAAGGTCTCCTGACGGATACCCACCCGGGTCGCCAGTTCGCCCTGACTGAGCCCCTGTTCGCGTGCCGCCTCGATAATCTGCGTAATAAGATTGGATTCACTCATAATATTGATAAATAAGTCATTAGTGATGCTTTTATACTAATGCTTATGATTAAAAACGCAAGTTATTGGTTGCGTTATATATCAATTTTTATGGGTATTTGGGGATATAGATGATATTTAAGTCAATAATCGGCGCGTTAACATGCTGATTGGAAAGTATTCAGAGGGGCAGCAAAGTCCGAATTGTGGTTTACATATGTTTCAATTCATAATCTTTAATCAGGCTGGCAGGTGGAATATTGAGCCCTGACTGTAGCCTGCGAATCATCGGTAAAGTCAGTTTTCGTTTGTAAGACAACACTTCAGAGACGCGACCGGACTTGCCGATGAAAGGGATCAAATCCTTATCTTTCAAACCAAATTGTTCCATCTGAAAACGAATAGCCTGTACCGGGTCAGCAGCATCGATAAAATAATGTACAGTTTCGTAGTTCTCAACTAACACGCTTAGAACTTCCAGTTCATCACCGTCTTTAGTGCCAGGTCTGGCGTCCATCAAGTCGGCGATGCGAGAGAGAGCGTCCTCGTAGTCAGCTTCAGTCTTCAAGGGTTTAATTTTCATCACACGGTCTCCGCATCGATCTTGTCATACTGTTTATGGCTACCAACGAAGCGCACATACACAATTCCATAGCTGTAATTAATCTTTACGATCAAGCGGTATTTATTACCGTGTATATTGAATACGACACGACTGTTTTTGAGAATACTGGCAGAGCGAAACTGCGACTTGACCTGTTGTGGTGTTTGCCAGACTGACTTCTGGACCTCGGCATGCCACGCCTCCAGTTGTCCTTTTGAGTCTTCAAACTCAGGACCTGACTCCCAGAATTCACGCAAAGTCCTTTTGGCTATGATTCTCACTATGCTCTCATTTCGCTCCCATTATGGGAGGTTCTGATTGAAAGTCAAGCCTGCTGTAGGTGGGTAGGAAAATACCAGAGTCGAAATGGGGCGAATCCAACGCCGTGTAGGTTCAGGGAAGGATTATTGGCACAGCCCATCAACATAGAACCACTCACCAGCTACCTGAACGAACCGGCTTTTCTCATGCAGTTTGTGCGCTTTTCCCTGTATACGATGCGTGGCAACAAATTCGACGTAATCATCGCCGGATTCGATAATGTTTAAATGTATCCATTTGATAGCCGGGTCAAGTGCCAGACTGCCGGGACGAGTTGAATGGTGCCAGCTTTTCAGCAGGTATGCTTCGTTACGATGTACGTAAGCGGTATAACGTGAACGCATGAGTTGTTCAGCTGTTTGTGCTGTACGTTGACCAAGAATGATTGGCTCACAGCAAGCGTCGAGCGTGATGCATGATCCACACGGGCAGCTTGGTGATCTGTTTTTGCTCATCGGATATCAGAGGGAGGTTTAGTAAAAGGGCATGATATCCTGCCAGATATGGTAGCGCCATGTTACTGTCGCTTTATGGATACCTGCTTAGTTGATAATCTGTTGCAACCAGTATTCGTGAATCCGGGCATCATCGGATAACTCGGGGTGAAACGACAGGGCAAGGTGTCTCCCGTATGAGACCATGACCGCATCCTTGTCTTTCGTGGCGACAATCGTTGCGTCGTCCGATAGCTGATCGAATCGTGGCGCACGGATGAAATGGGCACGGTATGCCTCTTCATCGAAGCACAATTCGATATCCGCAGTAAAACTGTTGAGCTGACTGCCGTACACATTTCGCAAGGCGCGATACGGGATGATGCCTAATGGTCGAACCCGTGCATCATCGATTTCATCTGCCATCAGGATCATGCCGGCACAGATGGCCATGACCGGACGGGTTTCAGCAAACGCTTTCAGTGGTTCGAACAAGCTGTACTCCTGCATCAACAGACTCATGGTGGTCGATTCACCACCCGGTATAATCAGTGCAGAACAAGCTGGCAGCTCATCAGATCGCGTCACTAATCGTGATTCAGCACCCAGTGCGTCCAGACATTTCACGTGTTTTTGATAAGCACCTTGCAGCGCCAGCACGCCGATGTGATCAGTCATGTTTTAACGTATCGATCACCAGCCTCGTACCGCAAGACGTTCGTTATCGGGTATCTCGGCTATCTCCAGACCTTTCATCGCAGACCGCAGACCGGTGGACACGTCCAGCAAGACTGCGGGGTCATCGAAATGGGTCGTTGCTTTTACCACCGCCTGTGCGCGTGCTGCCGGGTCTTCTGACATGAAGATACCGGAACCGACGAATACCGATTGTGCACCCAGCTGCCTGACCAGTGCAGCATCGGCAGGGGTGGCGATTCCGCCTGCTGAAAAGTTCGGTACCGGTAATTCACCGTGTTCGGCGACATAACAGACCAGCTCATAGGGTGCGCCCATGTCTTTGGCGACACGCATCAGCTGCTCTTTGCCGAGTGTGGTGAGATGGGCGATCTCGTCACGCAGGGCACGCATATGTCGCACCGCCTCGACGATGTTGCCACTACCGGCTTCACCTTTGGTGCGGATCATGGCTGCACCTTCGCCGATACGTCGCAATGCTTCACCCAGATCGGTGGCGCCACAGACAAAAGGTACTTTGAAATCCTGTTTGTAGATGTGGTTGAGCTCATCGGCCGGGGTCAGCACTTCGGATTCATCGATGAAATCGACTTCCAGTGCTTGCAGTATCTGGGCTTCGGCAATATGTCCGATACGGCATTTCGCCATCACCGGAATAGAGACCGTTTCTTTGATCGCCTGGATCATCGCTGGATCAGACATACGGGCGACACCACCGTCTCGGCGGATATCGGACGGGATGCGTTCCAGTGCCATGACCGCGCAGGCACCGGCATCTTCGGCGATCTTCGCCTGTTCGGCGTTGGTGACATCCATGATGACACCGCCTTTCAACATTTCGGCCAGGCCGACTTTGAGGGTGAACAGGTCTTCGTGTTTTGATGAGCTCATGTGCTGCTATTCATGCCTTGATCTGTGCCAGTAAAGACTGACAGCCTAATTAGATTGACCATGGCTTGTACATGATATGTGTCAAGTTAGCTTGCATTAGGGCCTGTGGAATCCTGCCATGTGCGCGTCAGGCAGGAATACTGAGCATGGAATAGTGAACCTGAGTCCGATCTGAAATATAATAGCCGCCCTTGAGCACCAGCTCGCACCATATCTTTTATTTTCAGAGACTTAAGTTTATGTCAGCCAAAATCATCTACACCGAAACGGACGAAGCACCTGCTTTAGCCACTTATTCCTTTCTGCCCGTGGTACAGGCATTCGCCGGTGTTGCTGGGGTGGACGTGGAGACCCGCGATATCTCACTGGCCGGGCGCATCATCGCGAACTTCCCGGACAGGCTGACCGATGCACAGAAGCAGAGTGATGCACTGAGCGAACTGGGCGAGCTGGCGAAGACACCGCAAGCCAATATCATCAAATTACCGAATATCAGTGCATCGGTACCACAGTTGCATGCCGCTATCTCGGAATTGCAGTCGTTGGGCTATGACATACCGGATTATCCTGAAGAACCTGCTGATGCGGAAGAAGAACAGATCAAAGCGCGTTATGCCAGGGTGCTTGGCAGTGCGGTCAACCCGGTGCTGCGTGAAGGTAATTCTGATCGTCGTGTCGCGGCACCGGTGAAGGAATATGCACAGAAACACCCGCATTCGATGGGGGAGTGGTCAGCCGATTCGAAATCACATGTCGCTTCTATGAGCGATGGTGATTTCTATTCCAGTGAACAGTCGGTGGTGATGGCCGCTGATGACGATGTCAGGATCGAGCATGTTTCGGCTGATGGTAACACTACCGTATTGAAAGCCAGTACGCCGGTACAGGCAGGTGAAGTGATCGATGCCACGGTGATGAGCTGTAATCAGTTACGCGCATTCTTCGAGCAGGCGATGCAACAGGCCAAAGCCGATGGTGT
>WFUQ01000057.1 GCA_015484935.1 Gammaproteobacteria bacterium | reverse complement strand
GTGCGTGGATGATCAATGTGTCAGACTGAATACGGTTCAGATATTGACGTGCGCTGCTACGGGCATAATAGTCATGTACATCCTCGAAGCCGTGGAGAGGGGCGGTGATCAGGTCATCGAATTCCCAGAAAGAATCGATCGATCTCAGTCTGCTATCAGTCATCCCGATGAGTTTCTCATAATCGATATATTCCGATTTCTGCCGGACTTTCTGTTTGAGGTGTTTGAGTAGATGGTTCTGATACAGTCGGGAAAACCCTCGGTTCAGGCGGTCGGCACACAGGTCGAGTCGTATCGGTGCGCAGACGCTGACGGCAGCGGATAGTAGTGATGCGTCACCCGCTTCGCCCTGTAGTTTCAACAGCATATTGCCACCCAGTGAATAGCCGATGGCAGCGAGTGGTGATGCAGGAAAGCGTTCGCGTAACTGTCTGAGAACAAAACCGGCGTCACCGGTATCGCCGCTATGATAACTTCTGGCCAGACGGTTGGGCCGTCCGGAGCAACCACGAAAATGCATCACCATCGATGCCCAGCCCCGTTGTCTGAGCAGGTGCATCATGCCGCTGATGTAATGTGATTCGACCGAGCCTTCCAGCCCATGAAACAGCACGATGACAGGTCGGTTATTTCCAGCTTCTCCCAGCCAGCAACAGTCGACAAAATCCCCGTCATCCAGCTCTATTGTTTCGAGGCGATACGGGTGCTTGTATGTGTGGTCGTGTAACAGGGGTAGCAGGGTTTGCAGGTGGGGATTAGCCAGGCCAGTGGCCGGGGTGAAAGAACTGGATGTGATCATCTGGGTAGTTTCATAAACTGACGGTTGGACCCACTATAGCATCCGTCATTTTCCTGTGTATACATCATGTCGTTTCTTCCGGTTCGTCGATGTGTATATGTTTGTGTACCTGCTGGTAAAAGTTCTCATAGCGTTCGGAGATCATCTGCAACCAGATTATCCTTTTTTGACTGGTTTCAAACGTACTCAGTTGACTGGCGAGCTGGCTGATGACGCGGAGGATTTTATGTTGACTGAGTAGCAGGTTCTTTTCGAAACCGTCCGAATCGAAGATGAACTCTCTGGCTGTCTGACTGCGCAGAGAATCAAACGTGATCTTGCCGATCATGTTGTCAGAAAACGCCTTGAGCTCCAGCGGAGGTCTCTCATCTGCAAGTTCGTCGAACTGTTCCAGTGCGTCTTCCGATGTATCGGCGATGTCATCGACAAGCTGTTCGGAAGCATCACTGATGCCGGAGAAGGTCAGGATCAGCTTCGCCCGCCTGATGACGGTGAGATATTGC
The DNA here is from genome assembly GCA_015484935.1 of Gammaproteobacteria bacterium. Lineage (GTDB taxonomy): Bacteria > Pseudomonadota > Gammaproteobacteria > SZUA-229 > SZUA-229 > S139-92. Next base: position 5,771 of record WFUQ01000057.1, on the reverse strand, counting down.
TCGTCTTCCAGGAACAATATCAGCACGCTGTAGCCGGTGTTGAGTGCGTCGGCTGAAGCAGCATGGTCAGCATAGCTGTCATGATTCATGGTTGTCGCCAGAAGGGCAGACAACAGAAAGGCATTGATGTATCGAACGAGTGGCACTGTTTTAAATCCGTCAGTCTTGTGGCTAGTACAAGACCTGTGTCGTCATCAAGAGTTCAAAAAGAGACACGGATGATGGTGCCGTTTTACACCGTCAGTACCGAATTGCGGGCGATAAAAAAGCCCGGTGAAGGGCTTTTCTATGTGCGGTTGTTGAGCTGGTGTCAGATCGAACGGATCATCATCTGTTGTTCCAGTTGAAGTTGTCCATCTGGTCTGGCAGGTCGCGTGCAGCATCACTGAATTCATCACCCACGTCGATAGGATTAGGCATGCTCACTGAAGGTGCTGTCCATCCGCCAGGCATCTCACCCATGCGACTGGGTGCATTCAACATATCATCCCAGTTATCGGCCATATTACGTTTGTTGGGATTCATCCAGCTACCGAAACCGCGGTTGCCGAACGGATTTCTGCCATTGCCCCAGCCACCGCGATTATTCCACGGCATGAAGTTGGAGTTACCGCGATTCCACGGGCCGTTGAAGCTTGGTCCGCCGCCCCATGGGCCATTGAACCCGCGGTTGTTCCACGGTGTGTTGTAACCCCGGTTGTTCCATGGGCCATTGAAACCGGAGCCGCCATAAGGTGCGTAATTATTGCCACGGTTGTAACCGTAATTGGGCGGTGGAGGATAGCCGCCGTAACCACCACCTGCAGGCGGTGCCTGATTATAACCGGGCGGTGGAGCAGTGTTTGTATGTTCGGCATAGACGTTGCCGACAAGACCAGCCATCAGCAAGACTATCGATGCGAGGATCGGTGTTTTCGTGTGGAAGTCGTTGGTCATGGCAGTTCTCCTGTTGGTCACTGGACAGTTACTGTATCACAGTCGGTCAAAGTTGATAACATGATACCCTTGTCCACCCTGGACTAAAGTATAGAAGTGGTTGTGTATGAAGATTTGGGTTGATGCGGATGCCTGTCCGGTCGTGATCAAGGAGATCCTGTTCAGAGCAGCAGAGCGCACCGGGGTGCTGGTGACGCTGGTCGCCAATCAGCAGGTCAGTATCCCGCGCTCACCACATATTAAATTTATTCAGGTCGGTGCCGGCTTCGATGTGGCCGATAACGAGATCGTCAGACGCCTGAGCGAAGGCGAACTGGTGATCACCAGTGATATCCCGCTGGCAGCCGAGGTCATCGAAAAGGGCGGTATCGCGCTCAGTCCACGCGGTGAGCTGCACACCACCGATAACATCAGAGCGCGTCTGTCGATGCGGGACTTTATGGAGAGCCTGCGCTCCAGCGGTGTCGATACGGGTGGCCCGCCTCCACTGAACCAGAATGACAGGAAGGCGTTCGCCAGTCATCTGGATAAAATACTGGCTGGTTGTGCTCGGGAGTGAAGTGGTAAAATTGCTGCTGGACTTCCCGGCTAACTGGCCACGTTGCTAATGATAAAACAAGACACCATCGATTCAGAATCCGCACTGGTCTTCCTGCCGGGTGTGAAACTGTTCTTCAATCTCGAAAATACAGTCATCAGTCACCTGGCCGATCGCATGTGCATGCTCGGTTTCGAAGCCGGTGAGCAGATGATAAAAGAAGGTGTGCCCGGTGAGTACATGATGCTGATCAGGCAGGGCAGTGTAAAAGTCTGTCTGGATCAGAAGACGATCGACCTCGGCAAGGGTGACGTGGTCGGTGAGATGTCGATGTTATCCGGCAAGCCGAGCAAGGCCGATGTGATCGCCGAGACAGATGTCGAAGTGCTGGCATTATGTCGTGAAGACTGTCGTGAGCTGATGGCGCAACACGCGAGTTTCGCCCAGTTGATGACCGACCTGATGAAGAGCCGCATGTTCGGCCCCAAGGGTATCAACCGTCTGGGCAAGTACAAGATACTGGATCAGTTGGGCGAAGGTGGCATGTCGGTAGTCTATAACGCGATCGATACGGTGCTGGGTCGTGAAGTCGCTATCAAGATGTTGAAGTACGAGATCGCCATGCAAGATGATTTCAGGCGACGCTTCAGACAGGAAGCCATCACCATCGCGCAGTTGAAACATCCCAACATCCTGCATGTGATAGAGACGATCGAAGATTACTCCACCGAGTTCATCGTGATGGAGAAGCTCGACGGTTATGATCTCAAATATTTCATCCAGCATCAGGGTGTGTTCAGTGGAGAGCAGACCTGTGATGTGATCCATCAGGTAGCACTGGCACTGGAATACGCCAGTAACCCACGCAACGGTGGCATCATCCACCGTGATATCAAACTTGCCAACATCGTACTGGACGATCTCGGGCATGTTAAGTTGATGGATTTCGGTATCGCCATCACCTCCGGTACCATCCCGGATAATTACGAAGGTACGCTGTCGTACATGGCCCCCGAGATATTGCAGAAGAAGCCGTTCGATTACCGGATAGATATCTATGCCCTGGGCATCACCGCGTATGCGATGCTCACAGGCAAGACACCCTTCGTCGCACCCAAGATGGAAACCATCATCGCCCAGCATATCAACGAAGTACCGCCTGATGTCGAAACCATGGTCGAAGGTATCCCCGAAGGGCTGGCTGAGTTCATAAGACGCGCGTTGATCAAGGATCCGGATAAACGTATCTCGAACTGGAATGAGATACAGACCCTGCTGGCATCCGGCCGCGCGGGTAGTGATGACCTGCTGGCTAACACCGATATGGATATGGCACTGGTGGTGAAACTGAAAACACACGGTATCGATACCGCGCTGTTAGTAAAAGAGATCGAGCAGGTGTTAAAGATACATCATGCCAGTTATGAACTGGAGACAGTCGACAGGGAACAGCAGGAACTGGATTTTACGCTGTAGCGGACTGTTTCCGGATCAGGGGTGATCGGACACGATCTGCAAGCGACGTTCCTGCATACTCGTATCCATCCAGTCGATGATGCCGCGCCATTCCGCCCGGTCACGTTCGTCGGCAAGTGATCCCATCTCGTGGATACCGAGACCACGCTCGGAAGCCTTGTTGTAGTTCTGCGTATCCCTGAGTTTTCCGATCACCGGTATATCCAGCGCCGACAGGAAACGCTCCAGTGATCTGAACGACAGTGTGTTCGCCCGTACACGATTACAGACGATGCACAGTCGGATACGGTTAGGCTGAATCTTGGCGCGTAGATACAGGTCGCGTATGAAATCGGCTGTCGCATGGGTGTCGATCGAAGAAGGCAGTACCGGGATGAGTATGATATGCGTGCCTTTCAATTGATCGATCAGATCGAGACCTTTCAGACCAGCAGGGGTATCGACGATGACGCGCTCGGTATCGTGTGACAGATGCAACTGCCAGCTACGGGTCACCGGTTTGTTATTGGGGTAGGCGGCGATACCGTTGATCCTGGCTGCCTCATCCGGTCGCGAGTTGAGCCAGTACATGCTCGAACCTTGTGGATCGTAATCGATCAGTGTGGTGTTGCGCCCGGCTGTCGCATAGGCACTCGCCAGATTGGTTGCGACTGTGGTTTTACCGCAGCCTCCTTTCATATTGATGACAGTAATCCGTTGCATGCGTGGGTCCTGAAAAGTTAAAGCACGTGTTCACGAGTATCGTTCAGCGTAGCAACAAATTCAATCACATCGTCGTATTTCAGGATGTGAATAAAGGCGGGCTGTCGATGTCGAGCTGTCTCAGCAGGTGGATGTTTATAAACCATCGTCCATATATTAACAGTTACTAATATGCTACGCTTCGAGTGTTTTATCCGTGGTGCAGGTCATTCACTGAACACAATACAACTTTTTACAGGTATCAACGATGACACATAATGAACAGAATTCAGATGACGAGGTTGAAGCGCTTTCCAACAGCCTGATTCAACTCGATAAAGAGAGCCCGGCGGTCGGTCAGGCCAGGGACATGAATAACAAGATGGACAGCCTGGAAGACAGTCTGGGCAATCTCAATACAGAGCTGGAATCCATCAGGGCAAGTGTCGAAGAAGGTCTGGACAGACTGGGCGATAACGACATGGACCTCACATCGAAAGTGTCGGATACATACAAGCGACTGGGCGAGCTCGATAACACCTACAAGTCTCTGCTGGAGATTTCCGGCAATATCAACGATGAGATAAAAAATCTGACGGGTGATATCTCCAGTGTGGCGCAACAGTCCAGTGCCCATCTGGAAAAACTCGAAGCCACCTCCGAGATGAATAACACTAACCTGATGCAACAACATCAGGCATTGGTGGCTCGTATCGATCAGATCATCAAAGACTCGAATGAGACGACCGAAAGCATCCATCACAGTGTCTTTGAGGTGAGAGAAAAGATCCTGGTCGCAGAACATCAGCTGGTGGCAAAGATAGAGTCCCTGGCATTCACCAGTAAGCAGAATGATGCAGAACTGGCCGATGACATCAGGTCAGCAGATTCAGAGATACAGAGCAGCAAGGCAAGGATACTGAAGTTACAGCAGATCGATGAAGCGCTGGATAAACGTGCAGCTCAACTGGAGATGTCGTCTAACGAATTATCGATACGCTCACAGGAGATGGAAGTCTCTATCGGTTTCCTCGATTCGCGCAGCAATGACTTGTCGGAATCAGTCAGCAAACTGAAACAGCATACAGCACAGTTACAGGCAGAGAGTGAACAGCATGGTTCACGTATCTCCGAACTACAGGACGGTGCCAGCGAGATGTTGCAAGGTCTGTTCGATCTGGGTGGAACCGAGCGCAAGCATTATCGTATCTCGGTACTCGCGATGCTGGTGATCGCATTGTGTGTAACCGGATTGTATTTCTATCAGGATGATGTCAATCGTCTGTTCGAGCAGAGCTTGCAACAACGTGCACAACTGGTGGATAACGAGATAACACAGGTCGATGATGCACTCGGTGAATTCGATACCCATGTCAACAGAGAACTGGTCGCCTTGAACGAGAAGATGGCGGATGAAGTCGAAATACTCACTCGAAAGATCGACGATGTGAACAAGAAAGTGCAATCACTGGACGATCAGGCGCAGAGTATCGATGGCAGACTGAGCACCCTACCGATGGTAGAGAGTTTCGGTGGTGACAATATCGTTCACGGCCCGCAATGGTTACAGGATATGGACGACAGCCATTATGTCATCCGTCTGGCGAAGGTGGAGAAGCAGCAGGAGATGTATGAGCTGGCGCAGAGTTACAACCGTTATCTCGACCGTCCTGTCGCTTACTACCCCGATGCAGAAGGTAGTCAGGTGATGGTCTACGGTGATTTTGCCAGCGCACAGGAAGCAGACAAGGTGATGCGCCGTATGCCATATCGTATCAACTGGCAGCGTCCGCAGGTGTTATCGGTCGAGACGATCAAGCAACAGCTGGTCCGTTAAGCCGGCTCAGACCTTGAGTCGTTCAGGTTTGTCCTGGTTCAGTATCCTGCATACGGATGAACAGAGGTCATCCTGTGTATATGGTTTCGCCACGGCTGCAAGAAAGCCGTAGTCCTGAAAGTTGGCCATCACCGGGTCGTTGGAATAACCACTTGATACGATTGCTCTGGCATCGGGGTCGATGGCGAGGATATGCTGTAACGCTTCCTTGCCACCCATACCATCAGGTATGGTCAGGTCCATGATGATCAGATCGATAGGGTTGCAGGATGCTTTCGCCTGTTCGTATAGACTGATCGCAGT
>WFUQ01000056.1 GCA_015484935.1 Gammaproteobacteria bacterium | reverse complement strand
GATTTACCCGAATGGGCACCGACCGAGCGTTATCGTGAGCAGGCTATCGTGATACCGGCACTGGATCAGGAGGTGAAGATGATACCCAGGATGGGGCTGCAAGTCGGCCAGACCATAAGCGGTCCGGCATTGATAACCGAGACCAGTGCGACCACCTGGCTGGCACCGGGTTGGTGTGCTGTCGTCGATGAAAAAGGGAATCTGCAGTTATCCTGTCACCTTCAGGAAAAGAAATAATTCATCATGCAGAACAGTCCTGACTCCTATCGTTCGAACGTCAGCAAGAACAGCGTGCAACGCATGCTCGCCATCGCTCGCATCATGGGTTTTTTCGCCACCGGTTTCAGTCTGACCATGGTCTTCCCGATACTGGTGTCGTACTGGTATGGCGATGCACAGGCCGAGCACTTCATCCGTGCCATGCTCTACAGTTTCTCACTCGGCATCACCTTGCTGCTGGCGGGATGGCGATGTTGTTACAGCTTGAGCGTGCGGGATGGCTTTCTGGTGGTGGCATTGTTCTGGATCGGCATCAGTTTCCTTGCTGCTCTGCCGTTCGTGCTGGGTGCGCACCTCAGTTACACCGATGCGATATTCGAAGCGATATCCGGCTTCACTACCACCGGTGCCACCGTCATCACCAATCTGGAATCATTACCACGTTCGATCCTGTTCTACCGACAGCAGTTGCAGTGGTTCGGTGGTATGGGCATGATCGTGCTTGCAGTCGCAGTATTACCCTTGCTGGGTATCGGGGGTATGCAGTTGTACCGTGCCGAAGCACCCGGGCCGATGAAAGAAGACAAGTTGACTCCGAGGTTGACCCGGACTGCACAGTTGTTATGGCTTATCTATATCGGCATCACCGTGGTCAATGCGTTTGCCTACTGGCTGGCTGGCATGCAACCGTTCGATGCGATAGCGCATAGCCTGTCTACCGTTTCGACAGGCGGATTCTCCACCCATGACAGTAGTCTGGGTTACTTCGATAGTCCGCTCATCGAGATGATAGCGATGGTGTTCATGTTGCTGGGTGCGATCAACTTCAGCGTACATTTTCTGGTGTGGCGAAACCGCAGTCTGTTATATTATTTTTACGATATCGAAGTGCGGGTATTTTTACTGATAACCGTCTTCACTGTTGTCATCATCGGTATCGTGCTGAACACATCGGGTGAATATTCATCGCTGCCGTACAGCATCAAGGACGCATCGTTCGAAGTGATATCGGTGATAACCAGTACCGGATACGGCACAGTAGATTTTTCACACTGGCCGGATTTTTTACCGGTGTTGCTCATCCTGATCAGTTTTATCGGTGGTTGTGGCGGTTCCACAGCCGGTGGTATGAAGGTCATGCGCGTACTTGTGTTGATACAGATAGCATGGCGTGAAGTGAAACGTCTCATCCATCCACGTGCCGTATTTTCGGTAAGAGTGGGCGGGCGCACACTGGAGCCACGTATCATCGATGCAGTCTGGGGCTTCCTGACCATCTACGTCACCACCTTCGTCATCCTGATGTTATTGATGATGCATTCGGGTCTCGATCAGGTATCCGCCTTTTCTGCTATCGCCACCAGCATGAATAACCTCGGCCCGGGTCTGGGTGAGGTGGCGACCACTTTCGCAACAGTCAGCGACGATGGAAAGATTATCGCCTCGATCGCCATGCTGCTGGGCAGGCTGGAAGTGTTTACACTTCTGGTGCTACTCACACCTGCGTTCTGGAAGCCCTAGGGATGCGTAGCTCATACATGATATTCGGTTACCGAACTACCCGTATATCGCGGAACCTTGCGTGTTATCTGGATTCAAAAAAACCATGACAATCCGAACTGGTATATTCGTTTCTGTGATCGCCTTGCCGTTGTTGCTGGCAGGATGCAGCACTCGCGTTCCGCCCGAAATCAGTCAGAAGCTGAACGAAACACCGACGGTGCAGCAGGTACGTTCTGACCCGGATGCGTTTCAGTCACAGACGTTGCGTTGGGGTGGCACGATCTTACAGACAGAGAATCGCCCGGATTCAAGCCGGGTTCTGGTGGTGGCGTTTCCGCTGAGTGATTCAGGCAGACCGCAATCTGACAATATCAGTTCTGGCAGATTTATCGCTGTGGTCGATGCGTTTCTTGAGCCGTTGGTGTACAGCCGGGACAGGAAGATCACTGTGGTAGGGAAACTGGTCGGCACGGAAGTGCTCAAGATAGGAGAGTTTGACTATACATACCCGATAGTACAGGTCGAACATTATTATCTATGGCCGGTCAGAAAGACGGCTACGGCGAAGTCTTACGATCCGTACTGGTATGATCCGTATTATCCATGGCACTTCCCCCATCATTATTAAACCAGTGTGCTCGAGTGATATGATGCCAGCAAAATTGTTATTACTTCTCTTCATCGGCGCCAGTCTGTTATCAGGCTGTGCGAGTTCACCGAAGTTTGATGTCGAAAACATCGATATGAAATTGATGCCGGCCGATGTGATCGCGCAGCCTGAACGGAGTTTTCGCAAAACGGTTCTGTGGGGTGGTACGATTCTGGATACGCGCAATCTAGACAAGCAGACTCAGATAGAGATCCTGGCTTATCCGTTAAAGTCTTCACAACGACCGGACCAGACGCAGACACCATTAGGCCGTTTCATCATACGCCAGGCAGGTTATCTTGAACCTGTCGATTTTTCGCAGGGACGTATGTTGACGGTTTCCGGTGATGTGATCGAGGTGACGGAGGGGCGAGTCGGAGAGAGTAGTTACCGCTACCCGGTGATACGCGCAGAACAGATCCATCTGTGGTCTGAGGATGCG
>WFUQ01000055.1 GCA_015484935.1 Gammaproteobacteria bacterium | reverse complement strand
CCTATAACGATACTCGCCTGTTCCTGTTGCTGCCCAGCAAACAACCCTTGTTTGCCGTGCCATATTTCACCTTCGACGGTATCCGTTTTTATGCGGTCAGTTTCGATGGACGCGATGTGAAGCTCGGGCAGGTATACACCTATGATGGTCGCTATCCGGGGGCGACAGAATCGCTGGATATGCGCCTGACCAGTGACATGGTCGCAGGTAGTCAGCTAACCACGCGCAACATGAGTTTCAAGTTCAAGGGCAAACAGTACACCATCAAAGCTCGATACGATAATCAGCGCGTCGATTTTATGAATACTTACCCGCAGATGGATCTGAGTATGTATTTCGCATCGACAGTGGCGACACCCAGCGCTGAATCGTTACGCACCCAGTTGGCGGGATACATAGAAGGTATGTCACAACTCGAAGCAGTGAACTTCCTGCTGCGGTTCGTACAGACTTCACTCGAATACAAAACCGATGATGAACAGTTCGGTAAAGAAAACTATCTGTTTCCGGAAGAGACATTGTATTACCGGTATTCAGATTGTGAAGATCGTGCGGTATTGTTTACCTGGCTGGTGAAAACATTGCTGGGTCTGGATGTGATCGCACTGGATTATCCCGGTCACGTGGCGACGGCGGTATTACTGGATGAAAAAGTGAAAGGTGACCGGGTCAGTTATAACGGTAAAAGTTATACCGTCGCCGACCCCACCTATATCAATGCAGTGGCCGGTATGACCATGCCTAAATACAAACAGGTCAACCCGAAGGTTATTACCACGCAATGACAATTGCGTGGTAATAACCCCCGCGTGATTTTTTGCAGAAGTGAGCCATCGACCGGGCTTTGTAGCATGGAGCAGATCAGCCGCGAAGTACGCGAAGGGACGCGATGTAATAAAAGCATACCTCCGCCGTCATTCCCGCAAGTTTGTAGCGGGAATCCACTCCCGGTGCAGTCGTACTCTGGCTACACGGGTTGGTGTTGGCGCGCCCGAGAGGATTTGAACCTCCGACATCCACCTTCGGAGGGTGGCACTCTATCCAGCTGAGCTACGGGCGCATTGGGACGATATTGTATAAGGAAGCTCTGATTAATTCATCCATGATTTATCAGAGCACGGGCACGGTGAGATGCGATTTTACCGTGCCCTTCATTTTCAATGGCTTACCAGCTATCGAAAATGGCGGCATATGCATATGTTGCGAATACTCTGAATTAATCAGCGTTTCCATAACGATTACCGATTCGCTTCATCATCAAGACAGCATGTATTTCCTGTAACTTTTTATCGGAAACGGTCGTGGTTGCGATAGCTGATCGCCTCGGTCACATGCGGCATCGTTATCTGTCTACTGTCATCGAGGTCGGCGATGGTACGGGCAAGCTTCAGGATACGGTGATACGCCCGAGCCGAGAGCTTGAGTCTATCCATCGCAGTTTCCAGTAGTGCCTGTTCCTGTTTGCCGATGACGCAATATCGCTCGACTTCCTTCGGGCCAAATTCTGCATTGCTGGTGCCGCATCTCTCCAGTTGTATCGCATAGGCATGGTTCACTCGGGCACTTACAGCCGCACTGGATTCTCCTCTGGTGGCATCGTGTTCGAGTGCCGAGTGTTCCAGTCGTGGCACTTCGATGTGGATATCTATCCTGTCCAGCAGGGGTGCCGATATTTTGGAGAGGTGTTTTTTCTGTTGCGCATGGGTGCACTGGCATAAGGATTTACCGTCACAGCTGTAACCTTGCGGACAGGGGTTCATGGCAGCGATGAGCTGGAAGCTGGCGGGGAACTCTGCCTGTCTGGCGGCACGTGAGATGGTGATAGAGCCGGTTTCCAGTGGTTCGCGCAGCACATCCAGCACATGGCGATCGAATTCGGTGAGTTCATCCAGAAACAGCACGCCATGGTGAGCCAGGGTGATTTCACCGGGAGCCGGGTTGGAGCCACCACCGACCAGGGCAACACCCGAAGCGGTATGGTGAGGTGACCGGAACGGGCGTCGTTTCCAGTTTTCCAGTGAGAATCCCTGATGGCTGATCGAATACACCGAGGCGGATTCCAGCGCCTGCGTCTCGGACATGGGTGGCAGTATGCCGGGCAGACGACTGGCCAACATCGACTTGCCTGTGCCGGGCGGCCCGATCATCAGCAGATTGTGTCGCCCGGCTGCCGCGACTTCGAGTGCCCGCCTCGCCTGATGCTGACCACGTACATCTGCCAGATCAGGGTGGTTTACCTCGTCGGCAAATACCGAACCGGCGTCGGGCGGGGCGAGAGGCTGATGCTGCTGGATGTCATTACAGACCGCGACCAGATTTTCCGCAGAGCGGATTGTGACGTTGGCGACCAGACTGG
>WFUQ01000054.1 GCA_015484935.1 Gammaproteobacteria bacterium | reverse complement strand
GACCATATGTTTTTACGACTGCCTTTTAGCTCGTGTAGCCGTAAGCCGGGTAAATCCATATCTTGTGGGCTTTCAGCCTGATCTAGGTTGGTGAGTATTAACCTTAATCGTTTGGCATGTTTTGCCTGAATGCCAGACGACTTACCAGTTTTGTAAAAACGCTCTAATCCTTTATGTATAAAACTAGTTATCATGATGATAATTGTAACCTATTAGGTTACATTGTCAAGTGGGTATTTTTTAGGGCTTGACAGTTAAATATACAGTGCCGCAAAACGCCTGATTTAGGTGGGTAGGCGAAAGCTCTGCTAACGGAGATAGTCAGTTCCATCAAACTCCGTTATGTTTAAGCCTTATGCGGTTGCGTCGGACAAAGTCAGGGGAGATCGGCAGTTTTGCAGCTGTCTGTGGATGCCTCAAACTGAAAAGTCGTATGGTTGATATCGAATCGGTCGTGTAATAAGGTTTCGAGTTTTTCTCTTAACGCAGATACCTCGCTTATTAGTTGGTCATCAACGGCGACGTGGCATTCGAAATGGATATCGTTTTCAGCGACTGCCCACAGATGGATGTGATGAACGTCCTCTATGTTCTTTTGATCATGAATAGTCTGACGTATCTCGTCCGTGTCTAGCTCTGAAGGGGATGCGAGCATAAAAATACTCAAGGTCTGCCAGAGAATCTGCATGCTTTCCTTTAGTACATAGAGTCCTATCAACACGGTCAGGAGTGGATCGATCCAGTAAACATCAAAAAACATGATGGCTAGTCCACCGAGTATCACGCCGACACTGGAGATTGCATCTGAAAAAAGATGTAGATACGCAGCGCGCAGGTTCATGCTTTCCTTTGAGCCACGATGCAGCAGCCAGGTGCCGACAATATTAGCCACGAGACCGACAGTTGCGACGATGGTCATGATGTTGCCTGCGATAGGCTCAGGGTTATGGTAACGGCTCCATGCCTCGATAAACAGATAGATGCTTATCGCAACCAGCGCACCTGCATTGATGACTGCGGCTAATACCTCAGCACGTTTAAGTCCAAAAGTGTAATGATCACTACGAGGCAGGGTGCGGAGTTTGATTGCGATCCAGGCAATAATGACTGCGATACCATCACTGAAATTATGCAGAGCATCAGATAATAGTGAGAGGCTCCCGGATAGTAGGCCACCGATTACTTCAGTGATGGTGATGATGAAGTTGAGTGTAACAACGATCGCCAGGCGTTTTCCGGATTCGGGTATAGATTGTGAGTGGTCGTGTGACATATCAGGTATCTTCTTTCAGTATAAAGCGATATTTAACCGGCCAACCAGCTATCGACTGTTTTTCGATCAGGAATGCCACCAGCATGGACAAGTTTGCCATCTATCACCACGCCCGGTGTGCTCATGACCCCGTAAGACATGATATCACCGATGTCTTCCACCTTTTCCAATTCGATGTCAGCACCTGTGTCTTTTGCCGCTGCCTCGATCAATTTTAATGTGGTTTTGCAGTTTGCACAGCCACTGCCCAGGACTTTGATATTTTTCATTGTACTCTCCGGTATAGCTAAATGTGATGTTATAAATAATTCTGATCAGGGTGTCAGCAGCAGCTTTGTCCGCCAGGGGTAGGCGTGCAGCCGCAACTATCCTCTGCAACGAGTTCAGGTTCGGCAGAATCACAACAGCCGCTTGAGTCGGTCTCACTAACGGACTTCGTCAGCGCTGTTTTCTCATCAAAAGCCGCATCGACTTTCTGTGATGCTTCATCACGTATGTGACGGGCGATTTCGATAACGGCATTGATCTGGTGCTCGGGTATGCCTGCACTGCGCAAGCGTTCGAGCTGGCAGAGTCCCATGTCAGGGTGTCTTGAAGCAATGCCTGCTGCCAGCGATATCATGGCAACGATAGACGAATGTAGTTGGGGTTGTTCGGTCATCATTCACTCCCGTGTTGATTTTAAAAAAGTTGATGGTTAAGTGATCAGGTTGAAAGTCCAGCCAAACAGCGTGAAAGCGACGGCCAGCACCGAAGCGTAGATAGCAAGTGCGGGCCAGCGGATAATCTTGCGAAGAATCAGCATCTCTGGCAACGACAATGCCGCGATGCTCATCATCAGCGCCAGGGTGGTACCTATGGCGACACCTTTTCCCAGCATGGCTTCGGCCAGTGGGATCACGCCGGTAGCATTGGAATAGAGAGGGACGCCCAGTGCTACCGCGCCGGGTACGGCAAACCAGTTATCCTTGCCGCCGAGGTATTCCACTACCCATGCTTCCGGAACATAACCATGAAATAACGCACCCAGTGCGACACCGGCAAACACCCATTTCCAGATGCGACCAATGATCTCTTTCACTTCGGCGATGGCAAAACGGTGACGGCCGGATAGCGAATTATCGGGAGTGATAGCCTGGGCTTCTCCCATTTGAATCTTCCAGACATAATCTTCGACCCAACGTTCAGGTCTGAAACGCTCCATGACTACGCCACCGACATACGCCACCAGTAATCCTGCGCCGATGTATAACGCAGCCAGTTGCCAGCCCAGTATGCCGACAAGGATCACTGCGGCAACTTCGTTGATCATCGGACTGGCGATCAAGAATGAAAAAGTCACGCCAAGAGGGATACCTGCTTCTACGAAACCGATGAATAAAGGTACAGATGAGCAGGAGCAGAAAGGGGTGACTGCACCAAGGATGATTGCCAGCGTACGTGCCAGCCACTTCGGCTTGCCGCGAACATACTCGCGTACCCTCTCCGGGCTGAGCATGGCACGCAACAGTCCCATGACATATATGATGATGAATAATAAAAAGAAAATCTTTGTTGTGTCCATCACAAAAAAATGCAGCGCCGCACCGGTATGACTGGCTGGATCAACACCCAGTATCTGGTAGATCAGCAGGCTGGCAAATGCTTCAAACATGGGTATTCCTCGCTATCGTCTTATGTTAGCCGCGCAAGGCAGGCTAAATGGAGTATCTGACAGGGAGACGAACCAGACTTGAAAAGGATGCATTCTTTTTGGATATTTCTTAACCGTGCGTATGCTTCGTTGAAGTCAGCTAAATGATGGTGCCGCTGTCGTTTTTGGCGTGACAGCAGACATTGCCTGACTCATCGAAATTAACCTTGCACAGCTTGACCAGTTCGGTTTTGAGCCGTTTTCGTGCACGTTGTATGCGCGATTTTGCGCCAGGCAGAGATAGCCCCTTGTCTGCGGCGAATTCTGACTGTGTTGCACCCTCAAGATCGCAGCGTTGGATGGCCTCTCTATCCTCATATTCAAGTTTCGCTAATGCTTTCGGCAGGCAAACATCCAGGGTTTTAATGGCTGGAATATCTTCGGCAACGTCATGTGGCTCGTGTGGTAGATCATTCGCTTGATGTTTAACTGCATAGCTACGAGACTGGTCAATCAGCTGGTTCCGGGCTACGCGGAACAACCATGCGCGAGGGTTTTCCAGAGAACAAAATTTTGCACCTTCTGTAATGGCTCGAAGGAAAGTTTCCTGCAATATATCTTCGGCTTGTGCTGGATTGCCAGTTTGCTGTGTCAGAAACCCGCGCATTTCTGCTTCATGTTTTCCCCATGCAGTGATGACGCAGTTCATCTTCACGTTTTAGTTTGTGGGCAACATTGTTCGTAGGAATCAACGCCTTCGCGTTGCTCATACCAGTCTACGGTCGAATTGACTACGCGCACAGCAAATAACATCACCGGTACTTCGATGAGTACGCCGACCACGGTCGCCAGTGCGGCGCCGGATTCAAAACCGAACAGGGCGATAGCGGTGGCGACGGCCAGTTCGAAAAAGTTGCTGGCTCCGATGAGGGCGGAGGGGCCGGCTACGCAGTGTGGTGATCTGACTGCGCGGTTCAACAGATAGGCCAGCCCGGAATTGAATAACACCTGTATCAGGATAGGCACTGCCAGCAGCAGTATGATCAGTGGTTGACTCAATATCTGTTCGCCCTGAAATCCGAACAGTAAAACCAGTGTGGCGAGCAGGGCGGCGAGCGACCACGGGTGCAGTGTTTTCAGTGTGTGTTCCAGTCTCTGTTTGCCATCATCACTATTGAGTATCATCTTTCTCCAGAGACTTGCGATGATAAGGGGTACGACGATGTACAATGCGACAGACAGCAGCAGGGTATCCCAGGGTACGGTGATCGAAGAGATGCCGAGCAGCAGTGCGACGATGGGTGCGAACGCGAACACCATGATGACATCGTTCAATGCGACCTGCGACAGGGTGAAGTGGGGTTCACCGCGTGAGAGGTTGCTCCAAACGAATACCATGGCAGTGCAGGGGGCAGCCGCTAGCAGAATCAGTCCTGCTATATAACTGTCTATCTGATCGGCAGGCAGCCAGTCCCGAAACAGCCAGGCGATGAAGAACCAGCCCAGTAAGGCCATCGAAAAAGGTTTGACCGCCCAGTTCACAAACAGAGTGACACTGATACCCCGCCAGTGTTGTCCGACATCCTTGAGTGCACGCAGATCGATCTTGAGTAACATCGGTACGATCATCATCCACAACAGTATCGCAACGGGTAGGTTGATCTGCGCTATCTCCAGCCCTCCGACTGCCTGAAACGCTTGTGGCATCAAGTGGCCCAGACCGATACCGACGACGATACAGAGAAACACCCACACCGTGAGATAACGTTCGAACACGCCCATGGCGGCGCCGGTAGATTTCTTTGCGGTGGTTTCACATTGCACTGACATGGCTAATTATTTCCGGTCTGTTTTAAACGTTGTAACAGTTGTTTGACTCGTGCTTCGATATCGTCACGACTTGTACGAAACTGATCCATGATCTCCTGCTCTGAACCCTGAGCTTTCGCCGGGTCTTCCAGTGGCCAGTGTTCTTTCTTCGTGTCTGCGGGTAATACCGGGCAGTGTTCATCCGCGTGGCCGCAGACAGTGACTACCAGATCTGCTTGATCGAGCATGGCATCATCCACTTTCGTCGATTGTTGTTGAGATATATCGACCCCAGCTTCCTGCATGACCGCAATCGCGCGCGGGTTCTTGCCGTGGGTTTCGATACCGGCGGACTGGATAGTGAAATCATCGCCGCCGTGAAATTTTGCCCAGCCCTCTGCCATCTGTGAGCGACAGGAATTGCCAGTGCACAGGAAGAGGATATTGAATGTATTGCTCATGAGTCGTATCCGCGTGTCAGTTTCAGGCGCAACAGGCCTGATCAGGACGATCGGCCATGTTATCGAGTATTCTTTTGTCAGAGATGAAGGGTTCGGTATCACGCACACCGTCGAGTGTGGTCTGCAATATAGCGAGTGCCCAGCCTTGCAGCTCAGGGTTGATGCGGTAATTCATCCAGGTGCCGTTACGGCGGGCGACCAGCACCCCGGCTTCGCGCAGGTGCGCCAGATGTCGGGAGATTTTAGGTTGCGACAGATTAAGCG
>WFUQ01000053.1 GCA_015484935.1 Gammaproteobacteria bacterium | reverse complement strand
TTAGACAGCCACCACCATTAGCAACCGTATCTGCACTGGCTGCACAAGAAACTGCACCAGGCGCCTGCTGAGAAGCTGTGCCATCGATCGACGCGAAGGTAAGGTGAGGCAACCATTTCCCAAAACGATAACCCAGTGTTGTGTAAAAAGCTTTGGTATCACCAAAAGGACGGGCCAGCGTATCTGTTGTATTTCTTTCGGAATATTCTGCATACACGACAAAATTCGATATATCCAGATTCAGACCGGCGGAGATAACCTCACACTTACCTGTACCATTCAGGTCAACATCGACATTAAATCCGAATGAAGTAGGAACATCGTTAATACCACCTTGTGTGTTCACTTCACGACAACGGAAAATACTGGCATGCCCCTGATAACCTCTGCCAGAATATTTGATATCGATACCGGCGATGCCTTCAGCTTCGAAGAAACCGGTACCATTACTATTCGGGATATCAGAGCGGTTGGAACCGATGTAAGGCTGGAACGATAACTGACCCTTACCGATAGGGAATGAGATCAGTAACTCGGCACCGTTGACTGTATTCAAAGGGTTATTCAGGTAATAGACCTCGACCGGTGGACGAATCCACGGATAGGCGAAACCGACTTCCACATAATCATTCACCAGATACACCGGTTGTTTGATCTTACCCGCACGCAGGCTCATGTAGCTGTTGATCTCATAGTCAACATACGCCCACTCCACCACTGCGTTGAAGTTGCTATCGACACCGGTACCGAGGATCTGTGCGACCACCTTCATGTCTTCTGCTATCTCAGAAGATAATTGCAGACCGAAGCGGGTATCGGTTTCAAAAGTGATATCGTTGGTGATACCACGATCACCCAGGCTGCCGATGTAGCGGTTATCATTATCGTCATCATGGGTGGCTGCACCCACGGTAAAAAATCCATCGAACTGCATTCCAAATGCGGCAGGACTTGCCATAGCGGCGCACACTGCTGCCGCCAGAATATTTATTTTACGCATCTTCCTACTCCCGAATCTTATTATGTAATAGTAGTGATACACAGAAAGTAGTATAAAAACTTGCATTAGCAAGCGATTTGCGATAACAGCGATGAACGGGGTCTTTCACCGCTGGCTTCAGCGGTTTCTGTCAGGCGACAGCCTCAGTCCCTGCTTTTCCGCTTTTTATCCCGTTTTTTGACGAAGCGGATCATGCGCTGGCGTTTGTGCTGCTGGCGACTGGTAAGTACGTTCTTGCGGTGAGAAAAGGGATTATCGCTGCCCTTGAACTCGATCTTGATGGGTGTGCCGACGATCTTCAGTCGTTCCCGGAAGAAATTCGACAGGTATCGCTGGTAGACCGGTGGAATCTGCCCGGTCTGGTTACCGTGGATGATGATGCGAGGTGGATTCATGCCACCCTGATGCGCATAACGCATCTTTATGCGGCGACCGCGCACCAGTGGTGGCTGGTGCAGCTCGATGGCCTTTTCCAGCAAGCCGGTCAGTTCGGGTGTGGACAGTTTCAGGGTCGCCGAGCGATAAGCACGATTGATGGCTGCGAATAACAGACCGACATTCGAACCGTGTAATGCCGAGATGAAGAACACTTCTGCGAACCGCACGAAATCCAGTTGTTTGTCGATATCGTCGCGTATCTTCTGTTTCTGGTGCTCATCGAGACCATCCCATTTGTTGATGACCAGCACTACTGCCTTACCGGCTTCGAGTATGTAACCCAGCAAGTGCAGATCCTGATCGGCGACTTCGAGTCTGGCATCGATCATCAGTACCACGACGTTGGATCTGTCGATAGCCTGCATGGCTTTGATGACGCTGAATTTTTCCACCACTTCATGCACCGAACGTTTGCGGCGCACACCGGCGGTATCGATGAGTGTGTAACGGGTGCCATCGCGCTCGAACGGTACGAAGATGCTGTCACGCGTGGTGCCCGGCATATCGAACACCACCACCCGCTCCTCACCCATGAAACGATTGATCAGGGTCGATTTACCGACATTGGGTCTGCCGACGAAAGCGACCTTGATACCTTCGCTGGTATCCTGCTCTTCGACATCGTCGAACGTTTCGACGTGCTGCTGAATCTTCTCCAGCAAGGTTTTAGTGCCGCGGTTGTGTGCGGCGGCGAGTTCGATGGGCGTATCCAGCCCCAAGGCATAGAATTCAGACGCTGCAGAAGCGGCATCCATACCGTCTACCTTGTTCAATACCAATAGAACCTGTTTGCCGATACGGCGTAGTTCTGCGGCGATGGATTCATCCGCAGTCGTCAGGCCATCTTTGGCATCGACCATGAAGACCACGAGTGTAGATTCGATGATAGCGAGCTGCGTCTGGTGCGCCATGTGCTCGTCCAGTTCTTCATCCTCACCACTGAGACCACCGGTATCGATGACGATGAAAGAATGCCCTTCGGCTAACTGGGCATGACCGTATTTCCGGTCACGGGTGAGGCCGGGAAAATCGGCCACCAGTGCATCACGCGATTTGGTCAACACATTAAACAGGGTCGATTTGCCGACATTCGGCCGACCGACGAGCGCAACGACAGGATTCATGGACTGTTATTTACCAGCCAGCAGGTCGGTGACGGTATAGGCGACGATCTCACCATCACGCAATGTGACCAGGATGTTTTCGGCTGTGACACTGGGCGTTAAAAAGATGCCGTTATCTTCGCTGCCGATTTCGTCACGCGCAACGAACTCTCCACTGAATGCAGACAACACGTGCAACACACCGGCGTAATCACCGACGACCAGTTTGTCACCGACGATGGCAGGACGGGTGACCACACGTGCGGTCAGTGCATCCTGTTTCCACAGGGTAGCGCCGTTGAAACGGTCGATCGCCCAGATGTGACTTCTGGAGTCGGTCACGTAGATGGCTTTATCACCGACGGTGACACCGGTTTCGGACGACAGATCACGCGCCCAGAGTATCTGCCCTTTGGAGACATCGATCGCAGCCAGTCGCCCCTGAAAACCGACGGCATACAAGACATGTCCGTAGAGTTGCGCCTGACCGTCGATATCGATAAGACGCTGGGTTTCGGAACGTCCTTTGGGTGTCGATAGCGTGACCTCCCAGACAGCATCGCCTTTATCCCGTGTCAGCGCGAGCAGCTTGCCGTCTTCCTGACCGACGATGATACGGTCACGGGTGATGACCGGTTTACCGCTGCCGCGCAGGGTCAGCGCAGGCAGGACTTTGG
>WFUQ01000052.1 GCA_015484935.1 Gammaproteobacteria bacterium | reverse complement strand
GTAATTTCATTTTATTAATGTTAAAGCTAGCTTGTGCTGCATTCCTGTTTGCGTGAAGCGCGCTATTATAGTGGTTTATCGGCAGCTAAGGTAGAATCGCGCGCTTGTTGCCGGGCCGATGTTTTCGGTCTGGTATTGTTAGTCCGTAGATAGAGTGATTAGTTTGCCCCATGAGCCAGTACTTCGACATTCATCCTACCCACCCGCAGATGCGCCTGGTCAAGCAGGCGGTGGAGATCATCCATCGCGGTGGGCTGGTGGTTTACCCCACGGACTCGAGTTATGCACTGGGTTGTCACATCGGTGACAAGAATGCGATGGAGCGGTTGCGGCGGCTGCGTCAGATCGATGAGAAACATAATCTCACGCTGGTGTGTAATGATCTGTCCGAAATCGCGACCTACGCCAAAGTGTCGAACCAGCATTACCGTATGCTCAAGCAGCTGACACCGGGGCCGTATACCTTCATCCTGAATGCGACCACTGAAGTACCGCGCCGATTGATGCACCCGAAGCGGCGCACCATCGGTATCCGGGTGGTGGACCATCCGGTGGTGCATGCCCTGCTGGGTGAGTTACAGCAGCCCATCATGAGCTGCACCCTGATACTGCCGGGTGAGGAACTGCCGGTGACGGATGCGGAGGATATCCGCGATGTGCTGGAGCATCAGGTGGATCTGATCATCGATGGTGGTCACTGCGGCATCGAACCGACCACGGTGATCAATATGAAAGATGATGTGCCGGTATTGCGCCGTCTGGGCAAGGGCCGTGATCACGGGCTGGAGATGACCGAATAATCAGGGACGCAATCGACGGGTTTATCGCTTGTCCGTTATCCACTATTCACTCCATCCTATTCCCTGTAATATGCCACTCCATCATGTGTCAGCCACTACCTGAATGATTTCCACCGATACTCTCTACACCATCGCGGTGTGGGCACCTCCTGTTTTACTCGCCATCACTCTGCACGAAGCCGCGCACGGTTGGGTGGCGTTCAAGCTGGGTGATTCGACCGCCAGCCGTCTGGGACGCATCAGCATCAACCCGCTGCGTCATATCGACCCGATAGGCACGGTAGTGCTGCCGCTGGCCTTGTTGTTTCTGAGCGGTTTCGTCATCGGCTGGGCGAAGCCGGTGCCGGTGGATATCCGCCAGTTCAAACAACCGATCCTGGATATGGCGCTGGTGGCGGTGGCCGGTCCGGTATCGAATTTTCTGATGGCATGTTGCTGGGCGATAGTGATCGTGTTCGCCCGACTTGATATCTTCGGCGGACAACTGACGCAATTTCTTGCGGCGATGGGCGCAGCAGGTATCACCATCAATCTGATACTGATGGTGTTGAACCTGATTCCGATCCCGCCGCTGGATGGCGGGCGCGTGGTGGCAGGGATCATGCCGCCGATGATGGCGATGAAGTTTATGCGTATCGAGCCCTATGGCATGTGGATCATCATCGCATTACTGTTCACGGGTATTCTGGGCAAGTTCATGTGGCCGGTGATACAGCATTTTCAGGCGTTAATTGAGTTAATATTCGGTCTGTAATTTTTTGGTTTCTGGATTTCTACGGGGAAAGGCTTTTTGAATACAGTAGCAGCGCAACATCAGCGCGTACTCTCAGGCATGCGACCGACCGGTCTGTTGCATCTCGGCCATTATCATGGCGTGCTGAAAAACTGGGTGAACCTGCAGCATGAATACGAATGCTTCTTCTTCGTGGCCGACTGGCATGCTTTGACCACGCATTACGAAGACCCGTCCATCATCGAACAGAGTGTCTGGGATATGGTCATCGACTGGTTGGCGGCGGGTGTGAGCCCGGGTGCGGCCAAGTTGTTCATCCAGTCGCAGGTGCCGGAACATGCCGAGTTGCATACGCTGCTCTCCATGATTACGCCGCTGGGCTGGCTGGAACGCGTGCCGACCTTCAAAGACCAGCAGGAGATGCTGAAAGAGAAAGATCTGGCGACCTATGGCTTCCTCGGTTACCCGTTGTTACAGAGTGCGGACATCCTCATCTACAAGGCCGGTATGGTGCCGGTGGGTGAAGATCAGGTGGCGCATGTCGAGCTGACCCGCGAAGTGGCACGCCGTTTCAACCATCTGTATGGACGTGAACCCGGTTTTGAAGAAAAAGCGGAAGCGGCCATCGCCAAGATGGGTAAGAAGAATGCACGTATGTATCGTGAATACCGCAAAAATTATCAGGAGCAGGGCGACCAGCAGGCGCTGGATGTGGCGCAGGCGTTGCTCGATTCGCAGCAGAATATCTCCATCGGTGACAAGGAGCGTCTGTTCGGTTATCTGGAGGGGTCGGGCAAGATCATCCTGCCGGAACCACAGGCTCTGCTGACACCGGCATCCAAGATGCCGGGGCTGGACGGACAGAAGATGTCCAAATCGTATGGCAATACCATCGCGTTGCGAGATGATCCCGATGAGATCGCCAAAAAGCTGCGTACCATGCCGACTGATCCGGCGCGTGTGCGGCGTACTGATCCGGGTGATCCGTCGAAGTGTCCGGTCTGGCAGTTCCACGAAGTGTATTCCGATGACGAGACTCGCGACTGGGTGCAGGACGGCTGCCGCAGTGCCGGTATCGGCTGTGTGGATTGCAAGCAGCCGGTGATCGATGCGGTGCTGGCGGAGCTCAAACCGATCCAGCAGCGCGCCAGAGAATACGAAGACGACCTGGCGACGGTGAAATCCATCATCGAAGAGGGCAATGAAGCTGCCCGCGAGCAGGCCAGTGATACGCTGGATGACGTGCGCAAGGCGATGGGTATCGCGTATCTTTAGCTGAGGCAGCACCACCTCACCGGTCGTCAATTATGGGCTACACAGCCCGCTCAGTTACGGTAATATAAGCGCCATGCAAGACAACAATCCACAGGAAGCCGGCCAGCCAAAACAGGATGAAATGCCGTTCGCGCTGGTCGCGGGCGAGCCGCTGACGGTCGTTCCGCAAGACCTGTATATCCCGCCTGACGCACTGGAAGTTATCCTGGAGGCCTTCGAAGGGCCGCTGGATCTGTTGCTCTATCTCATCAAACGGCAGAATCTGGATATTCTGGATATCCCGCTGGCAGACATCACCAAACAGTACGTGGAATACATCGACATGATGCAGACCATGAAGATCGAAGTGGCTGCCGAGTATCTGGTGATGGCAGCGATGCTCGCCGAGATCAAATCACGTATGTTGCTGCCACGACCGGAAGAGAGTCAGGACGAAGATGATCCACGTGCCGAACTGGTCCGTCGATTGCAGGAATACGAGCGTTTCAAAAAGGTCGCGATGGAAGTGGACGAATTGCCACGCGTTGGTCGCGACATACACATGGTCGATGTGGTACCGCCGGAATTACATACCGAGCGCCCGTTGCCCGAGCTGTCACTGCGCGAACTGGTGATCGCATTCAAAGATGCCATGTCACGCGCCGAGATGTATTCGCACCATCAGGTGCAGCGTGAAGCCTTATCGGTGCGGGAGCGTATGAGTCGCGTACTGAGCAAGATCAGTGCCGATGGGTTTACCGATTACACATCGTTGTTCACCATCGAAGAAGGTCGTCGTGGTGTCGTGGTCACGTTTCTGGCGATCCTGGAACTGGTCAAGGAACAACTGATCGACATGGTTCAGTCCGAACCGTTCGCGAGTCTACATATCAAGGCTGCATCGGGTAACAGTGAGTCGGAAGGTCCGGCGCCACTGGATACACCCGCTAACTAATCTGCTGTCGGAGAAGCACGATGGAATTACAAAAACTAAAAGACATTCTTGAAGCTGTTTTACTGACCGCTGATCGCCCCCTGACCGTACCGCATATGGAAGCCTTGTTCAGTCTGGATGAAGATCAGCCGACACGTGACGAGATACGTAAAGCATTGCACGAACTCGAAGACGCTTACGGCGAGCGTTGCATGGAGCTGAAACAGGTCGCCTCCGGTTACCGCATGCAGGTGAAACAGGATTACTCGACATGGGTCGGTCGTCTATGGGAAGAAAAACCTGCGCGTTATTCACGTGCACTGCTGGAGACGCTGTCGCTGATCGCATACCGCCAACCTATCACCCGCGGTGAGATCGAAGAAGTGCGCGGTGTCAGTGTCAGTTCCAACATCATCAAGACCCTGCTGGAACGTGAGTGGATAAAAGTGCTGGGTCACAAAGATGTTCCCGGCAAACCGACACTCTACGGGACTTCGAAAGAGTTTCTGGATTACTTCAATCTGAAATCACTGGATCAGTTACCGACACTGGCAGAGATCAAAGACCTCGATCAGGTTCACCCTGAACTGGCGCTCGAAGAGATGCAGGAAGACGAGGGAACTGCCGACGACACCGAATCAGCAGGCGTAGAGGATATCGCTGATGAAGTGACAGAAGGTGAAGCGACAACGGACGAAGTGACAGAAGAGACTCAACAGGAAGTTGCTATGGCGGAAGCTGACTCCGCTGACGAAGTCGAGATGGAATCGCCCGCCGCAGCCAAGCTGCACTGACCCACACCATACAGTTGGATACCGAACGATTCGAAGAACGCGCGCAGAAAGCGATGGCGCGACTGGGTTACGGTTCGCGTCGTGAAATCGAACGCTGGATCGAACAGGGCCGGGTAAAAGTCAACGGCAAGGTCATCGCGCTCGGTTATAAAGTGCATGAAGGCGATCAGGTCCATTGCAACGGTCGTCGTGTCATCATCAAACAGCCCGGCAATGTCGTACGCATGCTGGCATACAACAAGCCGGAAGGTGAGGTGTGCACGCGTAAGGATGAAGAAGGACGCAGGACCGTATTCAAGAACCTTCCCGGCCTGCCGAACAGTCGCTGGGTCAGTATCGGTCGGCTCGATATCAATACCAGCGGTCTGTTACTGTTCACCAACAGCGGCGAGCTCGCCAACCGTTTGATGCACCCGTCAAACGAGATCGAACGCGAATATGCTGTTCGGGTCAACGGTGAAGTCAACGAATCAAAACTCAAGCAACTGTTGAAAGGTATCAAGCTGGAAGACGGCATGGCGAAGTTTGACGGCATCGAAGATGCCGGTGGGCAGGGTGCCAACCACTGGTACCATGTCATCCTCAAGGAAGGGCGTAACCGCGAAGTGCGTCGTCTGTGGGAAGCGGTCGATACCCGTGTGAGCCGTCTCATCCGCATCCGTTATGCCGATTATGTGTTGCCACGCAATCTGCGTCAGGGTAAATCGGTCGAGCTGGAATTCGAAATGGTTGAACAAATCTGTGCTCAGGTGGGTCTCACCTGTGACAAGCCCAAACAGAAACGTGTTTCGGGCAGAGCCAGAAAATCTGTGTGGTCGGGTGCGAAACCCGGTGCGCGCACAAACTCGAGAAAACGCAGCACCTCGAAGTAATCTCAAGAAGAGGCGGACTTATGTTCAAGTCGATATTCGTTACCTTGGTTATCTCTCTCGTTTCATTGCAGGCTGTAGCGGCGAATGAAACCGAACTCGCGGCCGGTCTGGTCAATCCCGGTTATCATGAAAAACCGGACTGGTTCAAAACCTCTTTCCTCGATCTGTATGAAGATATCGCCGATGCAGATGCCAGTGGCAAGCGTGTGCTGTTGTATTTCTTCCAGGATGGCTGTCCTTATTGTGAAAAACTGTTGCAGGATAATTTTGGCCAGAAAGCCATCGCCGACAAGACCCGGAAGTACTTCGATGTGATCGCGATCAATATGTGGGGTGACCGCGAGGTCACCATCGGTGACAAGGTGGTGACCGAGAAACAGTTCGCCGAAGCACTGCGGGTGCAGTACACGCCGACCTTGATATTTTTCAACCGTGACAGAAAAGTCGTGTTCAGAGCCAATGGCTATTATGCACCGGCGAAATTTTCTGCCTTGCTGGATTATGTCGGCAAGAAACAGGAAGCCACGATGAGTTATCAGGCATACATGCAGAAAGTGGATCCGCAGCCATCCAGTGGCAAGCTGCACACCGGTGTGAACAGTGTGAAGCAGGCCGATGACCTGTATCTGCCAGACAGTGATCGATACACGCTGGTGATGTTTGAACAACACCGTTGTGTCGCCTGTGATGAACTGCATCTGGATATATTGCAGCGACCTGAGAGTAAAGAATTGCTCGGCAGGTTCAATGTCGCAGTGCTGGACATGTGGTCGAAAGATAAAATCAGACGACCGGATGGTGTCTCTAGCAGCATCTACGACTGGGCGAAACAACTCGATATAAACTATGCACCCAGCCTGGTGTTCTTCGATGCGGCAGGTAAAGAAGTGTTCCGCTCCGATGCATACCTGAAAGCGTTTCACACCCAGTCAGTCCTGGATTACGTCGCATCAGGTGCCTACAAGACCCAGCCTAATTTTCAACGCTACATCGACCATCGCGCTGATACGCTGAGAGCCAAAGGCATCAAGATCGACCTGATGGAGTGATGGTTAGCCTTTGTTTTATTCGTGTTCCGTTTGCGTCCTTCGCGGCAAAAAACCTATTGCCCATAGTTACCTATCCCGCAGTTACTATCCCGCAAAATCTTCAGCAACGAATACCTGCCCGGTCTGTTCGATATCACCACTCAGTAGTGTCACATAGTATTTGGCTACTTCGTCCGGCAAGGGGAGTTCGCGCGGGTCTTCTCCGGGGAATGCGCGCGTTCTGAAATTGGTGCGCACCGCAACAGGGTCAAACGCGTTCACCGGGATGTGACGGGATTCCAACTCCTTCGAAAGCAGACCCATCAGGTTAGCGGCACCGGCTTTGGCGACGCTGTAAGCGCCCCAGTACGCGGTCTGTTTGTTGTCAGTATTGAAT
>WFUQ01000051.1 GCA_015484935.1 Gammaproteobacteria bacterium | reverse complement strand
TTGCAACTGGCACTGGATGCATGGAATACGTTCGAACGCCTGGGTAGCCCGGAAGGGGAGTTGGCTATCGCGCAGGCGGTAGTCTATCTGGCGTGTACGACCAAGAGTAATGCGGTCTACAAGGCCTATAATCTGGCGATGAAAGATGCACGTCAATCAGGTTCATTGGAAGTGCCCCTGCATATCCGTAATGCACCGACCGCTCTGATGAAAGAGCTTGGTTATGGAAAGGATTACCGCTATGCGCACGATGAACAGGACGGGTTTGCAGCGGGTGAGAATTATTTTCCGGATGAGTTGGCATCAAGACACTATTACGAGCCAGTCGATAGAGGCCTGGAGTCGAGAATTCTTGAGAAGTTGAAGAGGTTACGGGAGAAGAATACGCATTTCAGAAAAAAAACGTCGTAACCGTAAGAGGCTCAATACAGGCGAAGCAAGCTCTCCTGGCTTGATGGCAGGTAGACGCAGACGAGTATGTTTTTTTACAGGTTTTCTATGAGCTATTGGCGTACAGGCGTTTACGCATGAATTCAACGAAGTGGATTGCCTTTCTGTTCATATCTTGCAGATGAGCCGGATTGATCTGGTCAAATTCTCCATCGATGAAATGTTTCATCGAATCCAGCAGGTTATGTCTGTTTATGTTGGTCTGGGGCGATACATTTTCATCAGGGCGTTTGTAGATAGAGAAATGTTCTCTGCTCATCTGTAGCGCCATCTGTAGCGCCTGGTCAGACTCATTCATCATGTCTTCGACAGTCTGGTCGGTACTATCGATGTTGGAGCAACTGACACCGATAGCCAGTTCGAGCTTGATGGATTTGTTGCCCAGTTTGAAGACGATATTCTGTATGTCGGTGCGTACACGTTTGATGCTGGCTTCCGAACGTATCTGGTTGCATACGGGTTGCAGTACAGCGAATTTCGCTGTGCTTGTGCGAGCGACGACATCTTCCTTGCGTACTTTTGTTTTAAATCGATCAGCGATAGCCGAGATGATCTGGGATGCGACCTTGTTGCCGATGCTCTCGAGTAATTCATCGAAATGCATGATCTCGATCTGGGCGATACTGAACGGGGTTTTGTGGCGTTGTGCGAAAGCGAGAAACTTGGCGGCATGTTGCTGCATGGATGTCTCGTTATACAGCCCTGATAATTTATCGATACCTAGCTGGTCTTCCAGTGAAGATACTTTTTCGCTGAGTTTGATATAGGAATATGCTCGTGTCAGCAGGTCCATCTTCTTGAAAGGCTTGGCTACAAAATCTGTGGCACCTTGTTCGAACACATCACTCATCGCGGCTTCGGTATCGGATGCGCCGGTGATCATGATGACCGGCAACATGGCGATACGTGAATTACTGCTCTCTCGTATATTGTTCAGTAGCTCGATGCCATCCATGCCCTGCATGTTGATGTCGGTGAATACGATCTTGATGGACGTGTTGGTACGTAACAGGTCCCAGGCTTCATCGCCGCTGGCACATGTATAGACCCGGTATTTTTCCTGGAGGATCTTGCGCGCGAGTTTGCGCGCCGTTCTGGAGTCATCCACAAACAATATCTGTGGTGAACCATTCATATAAGAAGAGTTTTTCAACAAAGTGTGTCGGACCTTTACCGTAATCGGTATTGTTACTCTGGATTGAGTATAGGATAAAATATCGATGATAGTTTTCTGGTCAGGCCAGCAAGCACGGTTTGGCTGACTATAATTTATAAAACTGACTGAGACGGGTACAACGGATAACAAGATGGCAAGAGAATTTGATCGCTTACCGGGCGGCGAACATGTGATACAGATCTTGTCGATAAACGATGAGAAGCGTTCTGAACTGGCAGATAAGATATTGTCTGTGCTGAATATCGGAAAGGGTGGTTTCAAGTTTGAGACAGATTTCGAACTAGAGCTGGAAGACCGCCTTCAGGTCCGGCTCAGATTCCCGGACGGTTACGAGCAGGAGGTATTGGGTCGTATCTGCTACAGCCATGAGGGTGAGGATGCCAGCGCAGCCTAC
>WFUQ01000050.1 GCA_015484935.1 Gammaproteobacteria bacterium | reverse complement strand
GTATCGCTCGCTATCACAACGTAGCGACTATGCACTGCATCTCGGCCTGACTGAAGCCGGTATCGGTTCGAAAGGTATCGTCGCCTCGACTGCGGCATTGAGCGTATTGCTCAGCGAGGGCATCGGTGACACCATCCGCATCTCATTGACACCGGAACCGGGAGCCGACCGCGCCAAGGAAGTCATCGTCGCGCAAGAGATTTTACAGACTATGGGTTTACGCTCTTTCGTACCGCTGGTCACCGCCTGTCCCGGCTGTGGTCGCACCACCAGCACCTTCTTTCAGGAGCTGGCTTCGCAAGTACAGAACTATTTACGCCAGCAGATGCCACGTTGGGAGACGCGATATCACGGTGTCGCTGACATGTCCGTGGCGGTCATGGGTTGCGTGGTCAATGGACCGGGTGAGAGCAAACATGCCAACATCGGTATCAGCCTGCCCGGCACCGGTGAACGCCCTGTCGCACCGGTCTATGAAGACGGCGAAAAAACTGTCACATTGAAAGGCGATAACATCGCTGATGAATTCGAAACCATTATCAACCGCTACGTAGAAAGGACTTATGAAAAAAAATAATCTGAATCTGGCCACCACCTGCCTCGCTACCATCATCCTGCTGACCAGCTCACAGATTCATGCTGGCTGGTTCGACACACTGTTCGGTAAGAAAGAAGAGATCGTACAGAAGGTCGAGCAGATAAAAGATGCCAGGCAGACCGCTTCGACATTGAGTGATGCCGATGTCAGCACCGCCCTGAAACAGGCTCTCGATAAAGGCGTCGGTTTTGCAATAACGTCACTAGGCAAAGATGGTGGGTTCGCAAAGAATCCGTCCGTCGCTATCCCCATGCCCTCCAATCTGAAAAAAGTTGAGAAGGCACTGAGAAAGATAGGCCAGCAAAAGTATGCCGAGCAGTTCGTCGTCACCATGAACCGTGCAGCTGAAGCTGCGGTACCTCTGACTGCAGATATATTGAAAGACTCGGTGCAGAACATGTCTTTCACCGACGCGAAAAACATCCTGCAAGGGCCGGATGATTCGGCTACACGTTATCTGGAAAGCACTGGCAGCGAACAGTTACGCAACAAGATAAAACCCATCGTCGCAGATGCGACCGACCAGACAGGCGTGACTCGATACTACAAGAAAATGTTGAGCAAGATCGATTTCATGGGCAACTACGTCAAGGTCGGTGACTATGATATCGACAATTATGTCACGCAGAAGACGCTGGATGGTCTGTTCTCCAAAATCGCCGAGCAGGAAAAACTCATCCGCGACAATCCAGCCGAACGCACGACTGAACTGCTGAAGACTGTGTTCGCCAACCCCTGAACCGAGCTGGAAAGCGATGCATAAACCTGTCGCCTGGATATTATCTGCCTATCGAGCTGACAGTCATGCTATCTGGGCCGAATGGCTGACCGGACACTTCAGTCACATCGACTGGCGTTTGTACGAACTGCCGGGCAGGCATTTCCGCTGGCGCATAAGAGGTAATCCACTCTCCTGGCTGGATACCCTGCCCGATGAAGCACCCGACCTGATCATCGCGACATCGATGGTCGATATCGCCACAATCAAAGGTCTCAAACCCTGTCTGGCGAATACACCTGTCTACTATTACTTTCACGAAAACCAGTTCGCCTATCCGCTGAGTGAGAAACAGATACATTCGGTAGAACCACAGATGGTGCAGTTATATGGGGCGTTGGCAGCAGACCGCTTGTATTTTAATTCACAATACAATCTCACGACCTTCCTGGATGGTGTCGATAAGCTGCTCAACCGGATGCCGGATGCCCTGCCCGAGCCAATCAGGAACAGGTTATCCCGAAAATCACAGGTGCTACCGGTGCCGGTCGACCCCATATCACCGGCTAAACATAAGAGCGAAAAACTGATCGTGTGGAATCACCGATGGGAATACGATAAAAACCCGGAGCTGTTCAGCCGTGCGATGTTGCAACTGTCAGAAAAGATTTCCGATTTTGAACTGGCATTACTGGGCGCGCGCCCGGACGTTTCCCCTGAACCACTTCGACGACTGACCGACACCTTACCCCGACACATCATCGCCAATGGCAAGCTGCAGCGGGCAGATTATGAGGCCGTACTCGCTCGAGCTGCAATCGTCGTGAGCACCTCGCTGCATGAATTTCAGGGCTTTTCCATTCTGGAAGCCGTGAGTGCCGGTGCCGTTCCGCTGGTACCGGACGACCTGTGCTATCGGGAGCAGTATCCGGCACACTGTCGCTACCCGGCCGGTGACTGTGATGCACTGGTCAACAGACTGTCTGCATGGCTGGCGACGGGGCTACCCGAGAAAATCGATATGACAGATCGTTACACTACCATTGCCAGTCAGGCATGGGCGACCCAGCTCGATGATTATTTTAAATAGAAACATAGTGTTATCACCATCGCCTGCACATTACAGCTGGTCGGAAATATCCAGTCAGCAACCGATTCTGTTATTTTTCAGATATAATCAGTTAACTGTAAAAGATAAAGAGTCCGATGCAACTTACAACAATAC
>WFUQ01000049.1 GCA_015484935.1 Gammaproteobacteria bacterium | reverse complement strand
GTTACCATCTTTAACTCTCTAAAATTTAAGTCTCGCCCACCGCTCAAATCGAATCGGGGACGTGCAGACACCACCTGTCTGAAGGAAACCGCGCATTCTACAAGAAAAACTCCGCCCTGAAAACAGCTAAGCCGGATAATTATTCATTCGGCATTCGTCGGAGATTCGGGGTGTTGAAATGGCGACTAGTCCGTAGGAGCGGCTTCAGCCGCGAACCGGGAAAGCCTGCCACATCATTCGCGGCTGAAGCCGCTCCTACGAGGTTGGTGGGCTGGCTTTAGAAGCCCATGCCACCGGGGCCCATGCCGGGCGGCATGCGGCCTTTCATACCGCGCAGCATATTCGCCATGCCGCCCTTGCCCATCTTTTTCATCATTTTCTTCATCTGCAACTGCTGCTTCATCAGGCGGTTGACATCCTGCACCTGTAGCCCGCAACCCGCTGCGATGCGCTTCTTGCGTGAGCCTTTGATGATGTCCGGAAAACTGCGTTCTTTCGGGGTCATGGAGTTGATGATGGCGATCATGCGGCGTATCTCGCGGTCATTGACCTTGTCCTTGAGTTTGGCGCTCATATTGCCCATGCCGGGCAGCTTGTCCATCATGCCTGCCATACCGCCCATGTTCATCATCTGTTCCATCTGGTCTTTGAGGTCATTGAAATCGAAGCCTTTGCCTTTTTTGACCTTTTTCGCCAGTGCTTCGGCTTTTTTGTGATCGACTTTCTGCTGTACTTCCTCGACCAGCGACAACACATCACCCATGCCGAGGATACGGGATGCCACGCGGTCTGGATGGAATGGCTCAAGCGCGTCGATCTTCTCACCCACACCCATGAACTTGATCGGTTTGCCGGTGATCTGGCGGATCGACAACGCAGCGCCACCACGGGCATCACCGTCGGTTTTGGTCAGTACTACACCGGTGAGCGGCAGCGCATCGTTGAATGCTTTGGCGGTAACCGCGGCATCCTGCCCGGTCATGCTATCGACCACGAACAGGGTTTCGACCGGGTTGATGGTGGTGTGGATATTCTGTATCTCCCCCATCATCTCATCATCGATATGCAGACGACCGGCGGTATCGACGATGACCACATCCATGAAGGATCTCTTCGCCTGCTCGACTGCCGCACGTGCGATATCTGCTGGCTGCTGGATGACATTGCTGGGGAAGAACTCGGCCTCGACCTGCCCGGCCAGCGTCTTCAACTGTTCGATAGCTGCCGGACGGTACACGTCACAACTCACTACCATGATCTTTTTCTTGTGACGCTCTTTGAGTAATTTCGCCAGCTTCGCCACGGTGGTGGTTTTACCCGCACCTTGCAGACCGGCCATGAGGATGACCGCAGGCGGTTGCGCAGCGAGGTTGAGTTCCTCGTTCGCCTCGCCCATGACCCGCACCATCTCTTCATTGACGATACGGATGAACACCTGACCCGGGGTCAGACTCGTCAGTACCTCTTCACCCAGCGCACGAGACTTGACCTGCTCGATGAAGCTTTTGACCACCGCCAGCGCGACATCCGCTTCCAGCAGGGCACGTCGCACATCGCGCAGCGCGTCCTCGATATTGCCTTCGGTTAAACGCCCCTGCCCTTTGAGTTTCTGAACGGTGGAGGCAAGTCTTTCGGAGAGATTGTCAAACATGGTGTGGCTAACGGGTTAATTTTTGATGGCGGTATTATACCTAAAGAAACAAAGACAAGGGAAAAGCAGAGCAACAGCAAGCAGGACTCAATCGAGATAAAGTTTTAACAGTAATTTTTCTCAGCGCCCTGCGCACCTCTGCGGTGAATGTGTAAGGTTTTAATCACCAACATTACAATTCAAACACATCCCCGCTCTTGAGCTGCTGCACATCCCATTCCGGCAATGCGGCTCTACACTCTTTCATGATAGTTTTTTCTTCGCCGGGCTTGAGATGTGAGATGCAGACTTTCGGTTTGTGTTTCAACTTGGGCAGGTCTTTTGCCAGCAGTTCCGGACAGTAGTGGAAAGCGATCCTCGCCAACTCCAGATCCTTGTTGGCGAAGGCGGATTCGACGAAGAACAGATCCAGGTTTTTATGTTTGTTAAGCACTGCCCACAGATTCTCGTTATTGGTGGTATCACCACTGAAAGCAAACGCCTTGCCCTTGCTTTCGATGCGATAGCCTACCCCGGGCACGGTATGATTGACGGTGATCATCTCGATCTTCCTGCCATCCACTTCTTCGACATCAGTGGCTTTCATACCTTTGAATTTAAGCACCGCATTGGTCTTGTGCGGCAGTGCGGTGAAGTCCGGCCAGATGACCCAGTTGAAGACATGTTCGCGTAACACTTTGATAGTACTGCGTTGCGCATGCACCACCAGCGGCCTGCCGATCAGGTCATCGAACAGGGTATCGGTGAGCAGGGGGATGGATGCGATATGATCGAGATGTGAGTGAGTGATGAAGATGTGGCGTATCTTGCGCATCTCATCGAGGGTGAGGTCACATACGCCGGTGCCGGCATCGATCAGAATGTCATCATCGATGAGAAAAGATGTCGTCGCAACACCTTTTCCAATCCCTCCACTGCATCCCAGAACCCGGACTCTCATTCATCGCTCCAATCAACTTTGGCACATTTTTGTTACTTGCAGTCTGCGGATGCTAACATGCTCACCCGGTCGATCCGGAAACCCGACCCGCTGATATTCGTCATTTTGTGAGCAAGTTCACATTGTGTGACTACAATCTAATTTACCACTTTAGTACAAAACAGTATGAATAACCTTTTCATCGCCATTTCCAGTATCAGCTTATACCTGATCTCGACCGTGCTCTTCATGTTGCGCTATCGTCAGGTCGAGGTGATCAGGCATTTTCATATCTCGGTCATCGTACTTCCTGGTGTCCTCGGTCTGCTGGCGCATATTTGGTTACTCGAATCCGAGATGCTCAGCCCGATCGGCATCAACCTCGGGTTTTTTAATGCGCTGTCTCTCATCACAGCCTGCATCACTCTGTTCACGCTGGTCGCTACACTGCGCCATCCGACCGAGCTGTTGTGCATCATCATGATGCCGATTGCTGCTGCTGCTATCACGCTGGATATCTCGATCACTTCCAGCCATGTGCTGGCGCCCGGCAGCTCGAATGCGCTGATCGTCCATGTACTGACTTCACTCATCGCCTATAGTGTCCTCGGGCTGGCTGCGCTGCACGCCATCATGCTTTCTATCCAGAACTCGAATCTGCACAGTCACCAGCCTTACGGGATACTGAAACTGCTGCCGCCGTTGAAGACCATGGAATCGCTGTTGTTCGAAGCCATCAGCGTCGGCTTTATCCTGCTCAGTATCTCCCTCATCACCGGACTGCTGTTTCTGGACAATATGTTCGCGCAGCATCTGGTGCACAAGACCGTACTGTCTATCATCGCTTGGCTGGTATTCGCTATACTGCTGGGTGGACGCTATTTCATCGGCTGGCGCGGCAAGCAGGCGATACGCTGGACACTGGGTGGTTTCATCAGCCTGATGCTCGCCTACTTCGGCAGCAAGTTCGTGCTGGAAGTGATTCTGGCCAGCCACTGAAGCGGACTTTTTTTCGCCTTGCACTTCTCGCAGTCACGTCATTAAATAACGACCTTCTAGTCAACACGGTCACGTTTCTTGAACGAAATCCCAATCGGTGTACTGTTCACCATCCTCGTCGTACTGATTCTGCTCTCCGGTTTTTTCTCCGGCTCGGAAACAGCACTGATGACGTTGAACCGTTATCGTCTAAAGCACAAGAAACAGCAAGGTCATCAGGGCGCAAAACTCGCCGCCGCCTTGCTGGAACGACCGGACCGATTGCTCGGGCTCATCCTGCTCGGTAACAACTTCGTCAACATCCTGGCTTCGGCTATCGCCACGGTGATCGCCTTGCGGCTATACGGTGAAACCGGCATCGCCATCGGTACCGGCATACTCACACTGGTGATACTGGTGTTCGCTGAAGTCGCACCGAAGACCATGGCGGCACTCAATCCGGAACGCTTCGCCTACCCGGCCGCCTACATCTATACACCGATGTTGAAAGTGCTGTATCCCGTGGTGTGGCTGGTCAACCTCATCGCCAACAGACTGTTGGCAGTGTTCGGCATCCATGCAGACCGGGGTCAAAACGACAGTTTGAGTGCAGACGAACTCAAAGCCGTGGTCAGCGAAGCGGAGCTGTACATCCCGGGCAAACACGCCGAGATGTTACTCGGCATCCTCGACCTGGAAAACATCACTGTCGATGACATCATGATTCCGCGCAACGACATCACCGGCATCGATATCAACGACGACTGGCGTGACATCGAAAAGCAGATCTCGACGACCCAGCGCACCCGTGTACCGGTCTACCGCGACAGTCTCGACGATGTGGTCGGTTTTCTGCACACCCGAAAAGTCATCAGTCTGCTGGCACGCGACGAGCTGAACATGGATACGCTGAAATCGCTCATCCGCGAAGCGTATTTCATCCCCTCTTCCACACCACTGACCAGACAGTTGCTGAACTTTCAGGCGAACCGCCGACGCGCCGGTCTGGTGGTCGATGAATACGGCAATATACAGGGGCTGGTCACACTGGAAGATATCCTGGAAGAGATCGTCGGGCAGTTCACCACCGATTCGGCGACACGTTCAGCTGGCATCAATGCGACTGCTGACGGGGATTATCTCATCGATGGTTCGAGTCACATCCGTGACATCAACCGGACACTGGGCTGGTCACTGCCTACTGATGGCCCGAAGACCTTGAACGGCCTCATCCTGGAACACCTGGAGATGATACCCGAGCCGGGCATCAGCCTGCTGGTCGATAACTACGCCATCGAGATCACCCGCACCAGCAAGAATGCGGTGCAGTCAGCGCGAATCAACGTCATCGTGAAAAATGGAGAGACAGAACAAACGGAGGAGGAACCTGAGGATGGCTAAATCGAGATTACAATATGTCTGCACCGCCTGCGGTGCCAGTCAGACAAAGTGGGCAGGACAATGCGGTGATTGCGGCGAATGGAATACGCTGATAGAAGGCATCGCCGCCACCGCCAACCCAAAACACGGCTTCGCCGGCAAGACCACCGATGCTCACATCCAGGCATTGGCCGACGTACATCTGGAAACCGAAGCCCGTACAAAAACCGGCATCGACGAACTCGACCGGGTACTCGGTGGTGGACTGGTACACGGTTCGGTGACGCTGATCGGCGGCAACCCCGGCATCGGTAAATCGACCCTGTTGACGCAGACCCTGGCTGTACTCAGTGAAAAACTGGGCTGCCTGTATGTGACCGGTGAAGAATCACTACAACAGGTGAGCCTGCGTGCGCACCGTCTGGGCTTCGCCGACAAACCCTTGCAACTGTTATCCGAAACCTGCGTCGAGAGCATCATCACTCTGGCCGCCAAACAACAGCCCAAAGTCATCGTCATCGATTCCATCCAGACCATCTACACCGAGACCGTGCAGTCGGCTCCCGGCTCGGTCTCACAGGTACGCGAAAGTGCTGCGCAACTGGTGCGCTTCGCCAAACAGACCGGCACAGCACTGTTTCTGGTCGGCCATGTCACCAAGGAAGGCACCCTCGCCGGTCCACGCGTACTGGAACACATGGTCGATACCGTGTTGTATTTCGAAGGCGATCAGGGTGAACGTTATCGCATGATACGCGCCATCAAAAACCGCTTCGGCGCGGTCAATGAACTGGGCGTATTCGCCATGACCGACACCGGCCTCAAGACCGTCAGCAACCCGTCGGCGATCTTTTTATCACGGCACGAAGAACCGGTACCGGGCAGTATCATCACTGTCACCCGCGAAGGCAGTCGCCCGTTGCTAATCGAGTTACAGGCACTGGTGGATGAATCGCACAGCAACAATCCGCGGCGTGTCTGTCTGGGGCTGGATCCGAACCGGCTGAATATGTTGCTGGCAGTGATGCATCGTCACGGTGGTATCGCCATGTACGATCAGGATGTATTCATCAATGTGGTCGGTGGCGTACGCCTGACCGAAACCAGTGGTGATACCGCACTGATGCTGGCGGCGTTATCGAGCTTCAGAAACAAACCTTTGCCCAACACGATCTTCACTTTCGGCGAGATCGGCCTGGCCGGTGAGATACGACCGGTCGCCAACGGCGAGGAACGACTGCGCGAAGCGGCCAAGCACGGTTTCAGACAGGCCATCATCCCCAAAGCCAATGTGCCTCGCAAGAACAGCAAGATCGACGGTCTGGAGATTACCCCGGTGACACGGGTGAGTGAATTGATCGATGCGGCAGTGAGATATTAGCGGTGAGCGACAACGGCATGTCGCCTTTCGACCGTCAGCGCCACATCATCCTCAGTAACAACGGCAGTTTGGGCGCAGACAAATTGCGCACCTTACCCAGCCTGTCGGCAAAATTTAAAGACCAACTGTCGAAAATACCATCGAGAAAGTCATAACAGAGTTCATCGCGATCATCAGCAAAGCCGACCAGCATATCGATCAGTGCACGGATCTTGAGCACATCGACCAGATCACTATTATCAGCCGAAGTGTCGGCGAGTCCTTGCAATAATCGACCGTCATTTTCGTTCTGTGGCAAGTCTTCCCCATTCAAGGTTAATCGAAAATCTTTACCCGACTCATGCCTTGCGCCCAGCCAGTAATGCGTGCCGGCCTCGCGATTCGCACGTAGGTCATAATCGGCGATCGTACCCTGCGTACCGTGTACGATGAAGCTGCCGATAGCGTAATCGCGTGGTTCGAGGAAACTGGCGTATGCGCCACCGGGAAATGTCAGTCGATATTCGCTGTCCGACTGACCGAGGCGGATACGCTGCACCTTCCCGGGCGTCATATCGCCCGCCAACATCCGCAGACTTGCCATGGCATGATGCCGGTAACCTGAATGATGCAATTCGATCCGGCGAACTTTGCCGATACGACCTTCATCGATCAGACCACGCGCTACTCGATGCACCGGGCTGGCGATCAGGTCTTCTGCCACGATGACTTTCCTGAAACGTTTCAGCATCGAAAACATCCGTATGCCGGACGGGTTCAACACCGGCGTATCGATCATCAGCGTCACTTTCGAAAAATCCAGTTTCGCCTCTCGCCAAGTCTTCAGGATACCCACCAGTTGGCTGGGATGGACGCACACTGACAACAGATCGACCTGTTCCAGCTTCGGGTCAGTGACAGATGTCAGTGGCGGGATATCCCATCGCTGACAGAAGGCATGCAGGCTGGACTCAGTGCGTTGATAGGCACCGACGATCTCCAGACGATCCGAAGCACAGCGCAGCGCGGGGAATACTGTATCGAGTACCCGCCCCCCCAGACCGATCAGGGCAACGGTTTTGTTCGTGGTAGCAGTCATGCCGATTGCAAACCCCGCACAACAGCTTGTGCAACAGTACCGCCCTGACCTTCGTGTAATTTTTTACGGCTCATAATTTTCTGATGTTTCCCGATAGTATATGCTGCTGATAGCAACCGCCCTTAACTATAGCTGCTGCCGGGCGGCATTGCTAAACGACATCGAGTAAACAGCCCAAATTCCAGCCACCTTCAAGCACGACACCATGCCGACAGGGGC
>WFUQ01000048.1 GCA_015484935.1 Gammaproteobacteria bacterium | reverse complement strand
TGTACTGACTGATGACAGCCTGAGACGGATCGCCACCGGTATCACAGTCCAGCGTCGTGTTGCAGTCAGCCGGCGATACCATCAGTGCTTGCGCCTGGGCGGTCAGCAGCAGAGCAGTCATTGCCAAAAATGCTCTCAATGCAAGATGTTTCATCACAAATTACCTGTATCTGTTTTTCTCAATTACCCCTATAATGCACGGGCCATGCCAGAAAATTTATACTTTTATAAACAACAACTTAAACAAATACAGAAGCCAGGTATTGATAATAATGTTAAGTATTATGACACTGGAATATCATCACAAAAATACACATTTACAATAAAATCATAGGGTTATCACAATATTGACCGCATACCGCTAAGCGAATGAGGTGTAACAAGATACGACAGTTAACGGTATCTACAATCCATGATGAGAATAGTGTAATCGTATGATTTAGTAACGATTTTTACTAAGAACGACCCTCAGGCCGGATTACACAAACAATCGATGAAACACTTACCCCAATTGCTCGACACGTATCCGTGCTACCGCACCCTCGATCTCGTCGAAATTTTCAACTTCAGCGATTGCGGCATTCATATTGCTCTCTCTGACTTTTTGCGTGAGCAGAACCACATGCACTTTGTCGGCTCCTTCGGCAGGTTCTTTCTGGCTCACCGCTTCGATGCTGATGCTGTGTTTGGCAAACACATCTGAAATTTCTGCCAGCACACCCGGTTTGTCCAGTGCTGTCATGCGCAAATAACAGGCGGTCTCGATATCGTCTATCGCCATGACAGGGACATCCGCCATGCTATCGGTCTGGAAACCGAGCATGGGCACTTTGTGCTCGACAGGCGCATCGATCGTTCTTACAGTATCGATGATGTCGGCGACGACTGCGGAAGCGGTCGGTTCTGCGCCAGCACCTGCGCCGTAATACAGAGTCGGGCCAACTGCATCGCCGTACACCAGCACCGCATTCATCACACCATCGACATTGGCGATCAATCGTTTCTGCGGGATCAGTGTCGGATGCACACGCAATTCGATGCCGTCATCTGTCTTGCGAGTGATGCCCAGATGTTTGATCGAATAACCCAGTTCCTGCGCATAGTTGACATCATCCGGGGTGATCTTGCTGATGCCTTCGGTGTAGCATTTTTCAAACTGCAATTCGATACCGTAAGCCAGTGATGCGAGGATGGTCAGCTTGTGCGCAGCGTCGATGCCTTCCACATCGAAAGTCGGATCGGCTTCGGCATAACCCAAAGCCTGCGCTTCTTTTAATACGTCATCGAAATCACGACCTTTATCACGCATCTCGGTGAGGATGAAATTACCGGTACCGTTGATGATGCCCGCTATCCATTCGATCTGATTACCGGCCAGCCCTTCGCGTAGTGCTTTGATGATGGGGATACCGCCGGCGACTGCCGCTTCATAAGCCACATTGACACCGTTGGCATTGGCGGCTTTCAGTATCTCAGGGCCATGAGTCGCGATCAGTGCTTTGTTCGCAGTCACCACGTGTTTGCCATTCTCGATGGCTTTCATCACCAGGTCTTTTGCCAGGGTATAACCACCGATCAGCTCGATCACGATCTGTACATCCGGATCATTGACCACATCGAAGCCGTCTTCGGTGAGCTTGACCTTGCTGGCATCGACGATGCTCTGCTCAGCGATGCCCAGTCCGGCGACATGACTTATCTCGATCGCCCTGCCCAGCTTGCGTTGAATTTCTTCTGCATTGCGCAGCAGTACCGTGGCAGTACCTCCACCGACCGTTCCCAGACCCAGTAAACCGACTTTGACCGCACTCAAGGCTATGCCCTCATGATGATTTTTGAAAGCGCGCATTCTACTCGATTACGCAGCTCGCGTATAATAGCGATACCAACCGGAAACAGGCAAAAGGCCGTGAAATTCAGCGAAGAAAATCCAGCAGATGGCTACTTTATCCAGAAGTACGCGCACGACAGAATCATCATCAATGAGCGCCGCTTCGTCTCCAGTCTCATCATCAGCCCGGACAAGGTGGTCGAAGACTGGCAGCCCAGAACCATCGACACACTGGCGCTGGCACATTTCGACACCATGCTGGCGCTGGAACCGGAGATCGCCCTGATCGGAACCGGTCAGAAACTGGTCTTCCCACCACTCGAAATCTATTCCAGCATGATCGACAACGGCATCGGTCTGGAGATAATGGATACCGGTGCGGCCTGCCGTACATACAACATCCTGATGAGTGAGGGCAGACGGGTCGTCGCCGGACTGATCTTTTAGAGTAGCGCTGACCCGACCAGCGTTTTCTCAGGCGATAAAAAAAGCCGGAAGTAAACTTCCGGCTTTCGGGTGTAGGTTGCCCAAAAACTATTGGGCCGAGTCTTTTCGACTTCTTTTTATTATCCTGATGATTCCGGGAAAGTTATTCCTGGAATAATAGTTCTTCAGTAAAACCCTGACTTTCCAGGATCTTGCGCAACTGCTTGAGTGCATCCATCTGAATCTGACGGACACGTTCACGGGTGACACCCAGCTCACGACCGACATCTTCCAGCGTAGTGCGTTCATGGTTGTTCAGACCGAAACGACGTACCAGCACTTCGCGCTGTTTCTCTTCAAGCTGTCCCAGCCAGACACCCAGATTCGCCATCACATCATCGTTCTGCAAGGTTTCTGGTGGTGCAGGTATACGTTCGTCAGCAACGATCTCCAGTAATGGGCGATCGTTCTCTTTACCGACAGGGACATCCACTGAAGTGACGCGGTCACGCAGGCCCAGCATCTTCTCGACACCGGCGACCGGCTTGTTGAGCATCTTGGCGATATCATCGGCAGTCGGCTCTTTGTCCATCGTCTGCTCAAGTTTACGGGCAGCGCGCAGATAGACGTTTAATTCTTTGATGACGTGGATAGGTAAACGGATAGTACGTGTCTGATTCATCAGCGCACGTTCGATAGTCTGGCGTATCCACCAAGTAGCATAGGTGGAGAAACGGAAGCCTTTCTCAGGGTCGAATTTTTCTACCGCTCTGATCAGCCCGAGATTGCCTTCTTCGATAAGATCGAGCAGTGCCAGACCACGGTTCATATAGCGGCGAGCGATTTTGACGACCAGACGCAGATTGCACTCGATCATCTTCTTGCGCGAATCCATATCGCCCTTGAGTGCTTTACGAGAATAGAAGACTTCTTCTTCAGCAGTCAGCAGCGGCGAACCTTCGATCTCTCTCAGGTACAGTCGTGTCGCGTCCAGCTCTTTGCGATTGACCTTGCCATCTATCGCAGTAGAAGCTTTCTTCGCTTTTGTTTCTACCGCCTCTTTCTGCTCAGCCTCGGCCGAAAGCTCGACCTCGCTTTTGTCTTCGTGCTCAAATTCATCGTTCATCAGAACAACGACGTCCTCAGTTTTTGCTTTGGGATTAGCTATTGCTTCTCTCATTTTACCCCACCCCTACATAATGTATTTGTTATTTTTGTTGTCACATTTAGTGGTTTGGATGAACTTGCTAATGTCCTTAAAATCCATGTACTTACAAGCCCTTCCTAAACTCCCCCCTGAAGTTAGGAAATTTTATATCATTATTTAAACAAGTGAAGCAAGCATTTAATCGACAAAAATGAGAAAAAGTTTAAGAAAAATGCCATAACCACATGATATTGTGGTTTGACATGACCTAATCAACTACGTGGCAGGTAGCTTACCGGGTTCACCGGCTTGCCTTTACGGCGGATTTCGAAGTGCAAATGTGGATTTTTTCCACCTGAACCGCCCGGTTCTGCAATAACCTGTCCCTGTTTTACATGTTCACCTTCCCTGACCAGTAACTTCTCGTTATTGGCGTAGGCACTCAGATAGGTATTGTTATGCTTGATGATAACCAGATTGCCATAACTGATCAGGCCGTTGCCACTGTACACCACCTTGCCAGGTGCGGCGGCTTTGATACGACTGCCTTTGGCCACCGCGATATCTATGCCCTTGGCATCCAGACGCTTCTTGTTGAAGCGCTTGATAATCTTGCCCCTGACCGGCCACTGCCAGCTCAATTTTTTATCTGGCAGAGCAGCGGATGTACGCCCCTTGGCAGTGGATGCTGTACGCGTCGATGCCACACCGTCGAGCTTTAACTGTTGCCCTGGATACAAGCGATAGGGTTGACGCAGATTATTGGCACGGATCAATTGTTTTGCAGGCACCTTGTGTGTCCTTGCCAGTGCATACAGGGTATCGTTCTTCTTCACCACGATATAT
>WFUQ01000047.1 GCA_015484935.1 Gammaproteobacteria bacterium | reverse complement strand
TGTTGAGTGGGAAGCCGAAGCTGCTGTCGAGTTTTTCTGCGTCTTTCTTACTCAGTGCCTTGAGTTCGAACTGATGCAGTTCGAGATCAACGCTACTGTCCAGCACACTATGGTCAGCCTTGAAGGTCAGTTTTGCATCCAGTTGCCCGCTCTTGATGGAGTGCCCGATAGTCTCTCTTGTGAATGCCGACACACTTCGCAGATCGATACCTGACAAGTTACCGTCTATATCAAAAGAAGGTTTTTTGGCGAGCGGCGTGGCTGTGCCTTGCAGGGTGATCTTGCCGTGTTCGGCATAAGCAGCATCGAGTTTGAGCGTGCTGTTCTTGTCAGGCTCACTGCTATCGATATCTTCGATACTGATCGCAAGAGACGAGATAACGACGACGAAAGGTGGCGACAGACTGGCATCGACGTATTTGAGTGGTCGATCGCTGGTGTAACGAAATGAACCGATCGAATAGATGAAAGGCGTGGTATCTTCAGTGGGCGAAGTGTCTGTTCTGGTTTCCGGGCCGGCTTTTGTTTCAGGCAACCACTCGCTCAGTTCAAGCGTAGCCTGCCTGGTCATCATCAGTAAAGTCTGATTATCTTTTATATTGATGTTATCGATATGAAGACGATTCATAGCATTCAGCGTGAGGCCGGTCAGGGTGATGGCATTGATCGTGTCTATCTGGGGCGCAAGGTCATCAGACTGACGCTGGAGTAATGCGAGCTGGTTGAGCCGTATCCGATCGATGGCGATGCTCGCCAGTGTGTCGATACTGACCGTGTCCAGAGTGAAGTTGTTCAGCGACAGCAGGTCTCGATCCAGCGTCGTATTGTGCAGAGTCAGAGCTTGGAGAGAAAATCCCCCCTGCGTGTAGAGCGGAACATCGGCCTGCGACAGTTCGGCCAGTTCAAACCGAAGTTCACCGTCCCATGCGAGTTGTTTGAAACGAGCACAGTAGTTGAGCTTCGCATTGGTCGCATCATCAAAACACAGGTTGAAGTCAGAGATAACGAGTTGGTTGAGTATGGCGGACCATTCGACGGGCTCAGGTGCGTCGTCAGGTTTGGCATCAACATCGGAAGCAGCAGGTGGTTCATCACTGGCAGGCTGCATGCCGGCAACGACCAGGGTCGAATCAGGGCGTCGCTTAACCGTCAAGCGATAAGCCGTTGAGACGGATAGAGTCGATGATGGCACGATGGTCAAACAGCGGTCGCCACAACCAGTTGATGGTGAGTGAGTCGAGAGAAAATACAGCCCTTCCGTCTTTTTCACCGTTGATACCGGTGAGCGTGAATCTGCCGTCAGTCAAATCTAAGGACACATCTGTTATGCGGGCATCGATACCCTGTTCAGCAAACCACGAGCTGAACTGACTCTGTATCGCATAAGGAGCAGATAATCTGGCGACGACCAGCAGGACGATGAGGCTGAGCAGACTGCTGAAGGCAGCCTTTTTGATCCGATTTGATAGCATGGAAGATGATAGGGGGCTTGTGAAAACCAGTGAGTATTTCAGCTTATCACAGTCAGCTCAAGTGTTTCCTGTGGCGTGCAGATGTCAGATATTGAGCTTAAGGATCTGCAAGATGTTGGTTCGGGTAGAACGGCTCAATAACAGTCGAGCATGTTTGTCAGCCGTGTTGAAGGCATCACCGAAGCGCAGTTCACCGGATGAAGCAT
Source organism: Gammaproteobacteria bacterium (assembly GCA_015484935.1). Taxonomy (GTDB): domain Bacteria; phylum Pseudomonadota; class Gammaproteobacteria; order SZUA-229; family SZUA-229; genus S139-92. Next base: position 5,460 of record WFUQ01000047.1, on the reverse strand, counting down.
CATGCAGAAATTCGGTAGCGATGAGATTATCGACAAAGTTCGATATCAGTTTGCGGTCGAAATAATCCGGTGCGTTGGATTCATTCATCATCGAGATACGTTGTGCCATAAGCACACTCTTGGCTTCGAGATCGGAACGGGACAGTGGTTTGTCTGCATGTACACTCAGTAGCGCGAGAGTCATGTAATAGACCTCCAGTACCGGTGAGATGATATGCGACAACAGATTGAGGTGGGTATAAGCAGCTGCACCAGAGCCGGGTCGGCTGTAGATATCGAGTTGTTCGTTTTTCACCAGCAGCCCCAGTGCTGACATATCGTCAAGTGTCTTACAGATGACAGTATCGATCTCGTCAGCCTGCCACTTTAAAAACAGCTCGGACTGGATGAAGGGGTAGACCAGTTTTATCAGGTCTGTGATCTGCTCACTGGTCTGACTGCGCATATTGAGGAAGCAACAGGCGATGATGCTCGGCAGTGCGAACAGGTGTAGTGCATTGTTGCGGTAGTAGGTCAGCGCAACCGACTGTTTATTGTCCAGATAGATGATATCGCCCAGTTCATGTGTGCGGCGTTTTATCAGCTTCAGTGATTCGAGGTGTTTGATCTGATGTGCCGGATCGAGTTCGGTGTGGGTGATGCGGTCAGAATAACTGATCGAACGTATCAACTGTGTATATAACACGATCAGTTGCGAAAGCTCTTTTTCATCCATGGTGAGCTTGGGAGTCGATAGCAGGATACAGGAGACCAGGTTGGTCGCATTGAGATCAGCGCACTGGTTGATGTTCTGCATGATACCGGTAGCGACTTCGTTGACGGTGTCGATAAGCCAGCCGGGTTTGGTATTACCGTGATAGTCGGCAGTGCGCCAGTCGGGTTTGTTGTTGTCCAGCACCTCGTCGAGCAGGATAGCTTTACCGAAGTTGGTGGTCACCTTGCCATACTGACCATGCAGTTTGAGCACCGAGAGTATCGAACCGAAAAAAGTCTCGGTCTTCTTGTCTTCACCGGAGAGTTCAGCGAGATAGGACTTGCTCTCAATCATCTTCTCGTAGCCGATATACACGGGGATGAACGCGACCGGCTTCACCTTGTATTTCAGGAAGCCGCGTATGGTCATGGATAACATGCCTGGCTTGGGGCGTAGCAGACGACCGGTACGACTGCGACCACCTTCGATGAAATATTCCAGCGGTGTCCCCTTGGCGACCAGTGCAGCGATGTATTCGAACATGAGTGTCGAGTACAGTTCGTTGTCCTTGAATGTCCTGCGGATAAAAAAGGCACCGCCGCCACGGAAGATCGTGCCGATGATCGGCATGTTCAGATTTTTACCTGCAGCGATATAAGGCAGGGCGAGTCCTTCAGCGTGTATGAGATAAGACAGCAACAGATAATCGACATGACTGCGGTGGCAGGGCACATACACGAGTGAGTGACTGAGCGCGAGTTGTTGCAGTTCTGTTTTGTGATTGACCTGTGTACCCGAATAGAACCGGTTCCAGAATGTGGTCAGCAGGCGCTGCATCACCTGGATGGTGATGTTGGTGCAATCGGCGACGATCTCACGCAGGTATCTGCGTGCCTGCAAGGAGGCCTTGTATTCTGAAATCTTGTCGTATTGACTGCGATTGATGATCGCCTGTTGCACGTCTTTCTGTCGTAGTAACTGTCTTATGAGGATATTGCGATGCGAGATATCCGGTCCGAGTGTCGCAGTCTTCATATCGACCAGACGAGTGACCAGCGTCTGCTGGATGTGATCGAGTTTTGTGTCATGCGAGTTTTCAGCATCGACCAGCGAGCGTAGACTGATAGGCGCTGAGAAAGTGACCAGCGTGTTCTTGCCGTGAAACAGGATAGTAAAAAACTTGCGGGTATGACCGGCGAGATTCCACGAGTCCGAAAACAGCAGGGTGAGCCAGTGTTTCTGTTTTGCGACAGGTCGGCCCCAGTAGAACGTGACCGGCACCAGTTGCACATCGTTGGCAGGCGAACTCTCTATATAGTCGAGTAACTGCTCCAGCATCTTCGAGCGCTTGGGCTGATTCAGTAACCATGCCTTGAACGGAAGTTTCGGTGCGATGGTGTAGACACTGTGCAATCGGTGCAGGCTTTTGGAACTGATCCGTGCCAGCGGCGAATGCAGAGACAGACGACTGGTCTCGTGAGACAGTACCAGCAGGTTAGACCATGAACGCTGGTACAGCACATAGACGACAGGTTTGTCGTTGTCGATACCCAGCTGGCCGATATCGCTCGGTACCACATTTGACCGAACCCAGAGGTAGAGAAATTTTTCTGCTAGACGATTGATTGTCGAACTGATGCTCATACCGGGTTTATAGCATCCTTGAGGTTTTGCACAAGCACCCACGGCTTGACCACCACCGCCCAAACCAGAATATCGTGACTGATCCACAGTTTTGCCTGCTGGTCGGAAACCGGCGCGACAAGACTTTCGTCCATCCACCGCTTGATCGTGGCGGCATCATCATCGGATATCTTCATAGCGACATCGATCAGGTCAAGCCGGGATGACACATGTATCGCCTTGCCCTGCGCAAAAAAAATCTGCAATTCCTTCCAGGCGATCTTCGATGTCTCAGAAAGCAACGCCTGTTTCAGTTCATCGTCTGGTGTGCTGCTCATAGCGTATCAGGTGTGTCTGCGCCTCAGGATGAGATAGATACAGAACAGCGCAAACCCGGCAGCGAAGTGTTTCAGCGTATGACCACTGATCATGCCGGTGTAGTGATAGATCATCGAATCGAAATGCTCACCTGCCTTGGCGATGCCGTAGAACAGCAGCGAAGCGAACAACAGTTTGCCGGGCCGCTGCATGCCACGGAACAGGATGATGATAAGAAAAATCAACAGTGCAGACAGATATTGCGCCAGCGCATAAAACCGCAGGTCACCGGCTCCGAGTTGCTCGGTCTTGAACCAGTAGAGCACACTGAACACACCGGCCAGCACCAACGGCCAGAATAGTAATTTGCCGGACACCTCGGATATGAACAGACTGATGACCAGACCGATCAGAGCGGTGAACATGATCGCCATCGGTAATCTGTCCCAGATCAGGCTCTGCGTGGTCGGAGCAAGGTGATACCAGGCAGAACCCAGACCGGTCAACAGAGCAGCCGTAAATATGATGCCGAACTCACGACGCAGGTCACGGTAAACATGAGAGTCATTGAGCGTGGCACTGCGTACGATACCGATAAAACCGACCAGTACCAGCAGGCCGTTCGACACCACGTTCCAGAAATTAGGTATATCGAAGATAGTCTGGTCGTCTGCAAACTGATGGTATGCCGGGTCTTGTGCGACGGGTGCCTGAAGAAAGTAGGTGGCGGCGATAGCTGCGACTGCGACCGCGAGTAAAAATAACTGTTTCATGTGCTGCTTCCTGTGTGAAAGCGAACTTTAGCATGATGGCAACAGTGTGACTATTTAGCTCAGACCATCGAAAAACCCATGTCCGAAACCGGTTTGCGGTTGCGCTCGTATGACAGATGATCCGACATCTGACAGGTTCGCCGGTAAGATCTATCGGTCAGTCGATGAGGTGCAGGTCTCCAGGTCCTTAAGGATGCCGTTTTCGATGCTGTATATCCAGCCATGCACAGTAAGCTCGTTACCCTGCTCCCATGCTTTCTGGACGATAGTGGTATTACATATGTTCTTTACCTGCTCGATGACATTCAGCTCGCAGAGCAGATCCAGCTTGTTAGCATGCGACAGACTATCGAACTTGTCGGCATGGAAGCGGAAGACATCTTTGATGTGGCGGAGCCAGTTATCGATGAGCCCATGCCGCTGGTTCTCCAGAGCAGCCTTGATACCACCGCAGCCATAATGCCCGCAGATGATGATGTGTTTCACCTTGAGGATCTCGACCGCATACTGGATGACCGAAAGACAGTTCAAATCCGTATGTACCACCACATTCGCGATGTTGCGGTGCACAAATACTTCGCCCGGTTGAAGACTGGTTATCTGATTGGCGGGAACCCGACTGTCCGAACACCCGATCCAGAGATACTCGGGTGATTGTTGTTGCGAAAGGCGAGAAAAAAATTCGGGATCTTCCTTCTTGATCGCTTCTGCCCATGCCTGATTGTTATCAAAGAGGTGTTTTAAGTTGTTCAATTTGGTGTCTCGTGACAGGGTACTTAAGGATAGTATACTTAATAACGTGCAGTTATAAAGCGGGACGCTGTATGGAGGCAGGATTTATTATTGTGATAAATAATTACATCTGCTTTGATTGGCTTGCGCTACATATCTGAAAGTAGATCGTATTCGATAATGAAAATATAAGCGCATATCCTGTCATCCAAAAAAGCAAGCGTAACTATTTTTTGTTAAATAGTCGCGTCACCTTCTATTTTAAAGATAAGGGCGATTTGAATTATAGATAAGTCTCAAACACTGTAGGAGGCTTGTCTGTTTTACGCCTGCAAACAGACTATTTCAACTCTTGTACAGGAGATTAGCGTCACTGATTTCTACTGAGATAATTTGGTACTGGCAATTCGATTCAGGCTTACCCCGTTTTCTGCTGCCTGAATGGCCAGTTTTCGATGTATGTCTGGCGGTACACGTACCATGAATTTTCCGGAGTAGCGTTTGGTGGCTAATGGTTCAGGGATGGTTTCATCATTATGCTGCATGTCGGTTATTACTGATGCAACAGCTTTTCGGATGCCTTTTAGTGCGGCTTCCGGGGTGGCGGCTAACCAGCTGAGGCCGGGAAATTCAGCGCACAGACCGACATACTCCTGATCATCTTCCGACCAGGTGACGCGGTAGCTGTATTTGTCTTTGATGGTCGCCATGTGTTTTCCTCTACTATGCATCCAGTCTGTCGATTGCTTTGAGTACCTGCTTAACCTGGCATGCCTTGCCGTTACTGTTCTGGATATTTACTCTGGGGTCACCATGCCACGGAGTCTGGTAGATCCGATGGCTGGTGCCGTTCTGTCGAGTTTGTCCGAAGTAGTGCTCGCAAACTTTTACCAGTTCACTAAATTTGATGCCTTTCGGATTTTGTCGCATTTTTGCGACAATCTGAATAATCCCTTTCATGAAGACTATAGTATCAATATTGATACTATAGTCAAGTGGTCAACATTTTCAATTTTGGTGGAATAATCATCAGGTAGGCCAGCATAAGCGCAGCGTTGCTGGCATTGCGTTAATACCGGGAGCGTCGAGAAAGCCGGGAATGCGAAGGGCTTATCCCGGCCTACATTAAGATATTTGTGAAGGCAGCCAGGTTGCAATCTGCGGCCAGTAGGCGATCATCGCCATCGCCAGTACCTGTATCGCGATAAACGGCACCACCCCCCGGTAGATCTGCGAGGTCTTGATCTCTTTGGGCGCGACACCACGCAGGTAGAACAGTGCGAACCCGAACGGCGGGGTGAGGAAGGAGGTCTGCAGGTT
>WFUQ01000046.1 GCA_015484935.1 Gammaproteobacteria bacterium | reverse complement strand
TCAGGCCGAGATGCAGTGCATAGTCGCTACGTTGTGATAGCGAGCGATACACGGTGATGAGATCCTGTACCACGCTCATCTTGCAGGACAGGATGATCCTGTCGCGCGCGAGACCTAATTCCTCTGCTGCGCTGGCGCTGTCCAGTGCTGAACGGATGACGGTTTCCATCATGATGTCGTGTGCGTCGTGCGGGCTTTCACGTCGAGCGTTCTCATCCATCAGCTCGGCCAGTAGTGCCTGATCCATACTGCCCCAGTTCACACCGATGCGCACAGCCTTGTCATATCTGATCGCCAGTTCGATCATGGTGGCGAACTGGGCATCACGTTTTTTACCTTTGCCGACATTACCCGGGTTGATGCGGTATTTCGACAGGGCCTGTGCGCAGTCAGGGTTATCGGTCAGCAGTTTATGGCCGTTGAAATGGAAGTCACCCACCAGTGGCACGTGACAGTTTTCGCGATCCAGTCGTGCACGGATAGTCGCCACCGCTTTTGCTGCTGCATCGTTGTTCACCGTGATGCGCACCAGTTCCGAGCCTGCCTGTGCCAGTTGCAGTATCTGTTCGACGGTGGCATCGATGTCTGCGGTATCGGTATTGGTCATCGATTGTATCGCCACAGGTGCGCTACCCCCTATGGTGAGGTGCTCGATGTTGACTGCCACAGAATGGCGTCGGTTTTGATGTGCGTCTGGAAATGGCATGTCTGGTCTGCTGATCTGGCCTACAGTGTTCCGGGCGCGGAATCTTATCATGAGCGATAGATGGGAAGCAGTTTTCTGCGCCCGACTAGAGCTTGCAGGGCTATCAGGCTACAATGCGGCTCCTCTTTCGAAGCTGATTTCTGTCGAATTTTATGAAACTTGGTCTGGTTGTAAATCCACTCGCTGGCATCGGTGGCACGGTCGCGCTGAAAGGCAGCGATGGTGACGCGATAGTGCAGCAAGCCCTGTCGCGCGGTGCTGTACCGCTGGCCCAGACACGGTCACACGATGCGCTGGACAAGGTAGAGCTGGGGCATTTCGAGTTCTTCTGTGCGGGTGGTGATATGGGTGAGCAGGTGTTGCGCGCATTCGATATCGAGCCACAGGTGGTCTATCAGGCCGATGGCGAGCATACCAGTGCAGCCGACACAGTCGGTGCAGTTAAAGCTCTGGTAGCAGCCGGTGTCGATATGTTGTTGTTCACCGGGGGCGATGGGACTGCCCGCGATGTGCTGAATGCGTTGTCTGCTGTCGGGGCGGATGAGACCATGCCGGTGCTGGGTATTCCTGCAGGCTGTAAGATCCATTCAGCGGTGTATGCGGTGAGCCCGCATGGTGCCGCAAATATCCTGGTGCAGCTGGCGGCTGGTGTGCCGTTAACGCTGAAGACCGCACAGGTGATGGATCTGGATGAAGAGCTGTTCCGCCAGGGTACGGTGAAGGCGAGCAGTTACGGTTACCTGCATGTGCCCGAGGACAGCGCCAACATGCAGATGACCAAACAGGGTGGTATCGATTTCGAATCGTCTGCACAGCAGGATATCGCCGCTGAGATCGTCGAACAGATGCAGGATGATGTGTTGTATCTGGTCGGCTCGGGTTCGACTACCGCTGCGGTGATGCAGGAGCTGCAACTGGAGAATACCCTGCTGGGCATCGATGCGGTACTCAACCATGAACTGCTCGCCAGTGATCTGGATGAGACCGCATTGCTCGAACTGATCGAGCAATACCCGTCGAAGATCATCGTCACGCTTATCGGTGGGCAGGGCCATATATTTGGTCGCGGCAACCAGCAGTTCAGTGCGCGTGTGCTGCGCAAGGTGGGGCGAGAAAATATCATCATCATCGCCACCAATGCCAAGCTGCGCTCACTCGAGGGCAGACCGTTGCGCATGGATACAGGCGATGCCGAACTTGATACACTGTGGCAGGGTTCGGTGCAGGTCGTTTCCGGCTACGAACAGAAGACACTCTATAACATCGCTTAAACGAGAGAACAGACGACATGCAGGATAATGAATTTGTAGACGGTTTACTGGAATTCATACAGGCATCACCGACCCCGTTCCATGCCTGCAGGAGCATGTCGGCAAGTCTGGCAAACAATGGCTTTACCGAACTGCATGAGGCAGATGAATGGAAGCTGCACACACAGGGCGAGCTTGCTACCGGCCGCTATTTCGTCACCCGTAATGATTCATCGATTATCGCTTTCACCATAAACAAAGAGGTCAGTGACGATGGTTTCAGGATGGTGGGGGCACACACCGACAGTCCGTGCCTGAAGGTGAAGCCGCAGCCCGAGATCATCAAACACGGCTACTTGCAGTTGGGTGTCGAAGTCTACGGGGGAGCCTTGCTCAATCCCTGGTTCGATAGAGACCTGTCACTGGCGGGCAGGGTGAGTTATCTCAACGGGGACGATGAACTCAAAGAGGTGCTGATTGATTTCGAACAGGCGATTGCGGTGATACCCAGTCTGGCTATCCATCTCGACCGTGAGGCAAACGAGAAACGTTCGGTCAACAAACAGACCCAGTTACCGCCGGTGTTACTGAAATTACCGCCGGACATAGCTGCTGAAAACAAGCCGGTGTTACGAACTATCCTGCTGGAATGGCTCAATAAAAACCATGTGAATCTGCAGGCGCGTGAGGTGCTGGATTACGAACTCAGTTTCTATGATGTGCAGGCACCGGCTGTAATCGGCTTGCATCAGGATTTTATCGCAGCCGCCCGACTGGATAATCTGCTCAGCTGCTACACCGGTATGCAGGCATTGCTGGACGAACAGAATGACAGCAATGCGATGCTGGTATGCAACGATCACGAAGAAGTCGGCAGTATGTCGGCAGCCGGTGCCCAGGGTCCCTTCCTGAAGACGGTGTTGCAACGACTCTGCCCGCAACCGGAACAGCTCGCCATCGCTATCGACCGCTCGCTGATGATCTCCGCCGACAATGCCCATGGCGTGCACCCCAACTACAGTGATAAACATGACAGCAATCACGGCCCGATACTCAACGAAGGCCCGGTCATCAAGACCAATGCGAATCAGCGATACGCAACCAACAGTTTCACCTCGGCTTCGTTCAAACGCTATTGCCGTCGTGCCGATGTGCCGGTGCAACAATTCGTGACCCGTAGTGACATGGGCTGTGGCAGTACTATCGGTCCGATCACTGCCAGCGAGACAGGCGTGGCGACCATCGATGTCGGAGTGCCGACCTTTGCTATGCACTCTATCCGGGAGCTGGCTGGCCGCTGGGATGCGTATTACCTGTATCGCGCGTTGCGAGAGTTCTACCGCGGCTAGAACCCTCGTCCTGTCTGGCATTGAGCATGTATTGACATCCCCTGTCATCGGCTTATTCTTTCCCTGTTGGTTTGAGTATTTAACGCTTCCCGCCCGGTATGCAAGCGGTCTGGCACTACCGGTCCGGTGTGGAGGATGTCATGCTGAGACGATTATTTTTTCTGTTTCCATCTGAAAAACAGGCGAAGCTGGCTGTCGATGAGTTGCGCCAGCACGGGGTGCGTCTGCGCCATATCCACGCTATCGCCAATGGTGTCGAACTGGATAGCCTGCCGGAAGCGAGTTACCGTCAGAGAAATGATACTACCTTCAAGCTGGAAAGATTTCTGTGGTCAGCCAATCTGCTGGTGTTCGCTGCGGCCTTCCTGGGGATGGTGCTGGCACTGAGTAATGACATGATGTTGTTATCACTGATACTACTGGTCGTAGCCATCCTCAACTTTACTGCCGGTCAGTATTTCGTGGTGAGGGTGCCGAATGTGCATCTCACTGAATTTACCGATGCCCTGTCACATGGTGAAATATTACTGATGGTGGATGTACCTGTTTTTCGCGTCGCCGAGATCGAACACTTTGTCCAAACGGCACATCCTGAAGCAGTAGTGGGTGGTGTCGGCTGGACCATGGATGCATTTGGGGTGTGATGATGGCGATAGCGATGACACTGGAACATTATTTTCAACGTACCGGTTTACCTTATGAACTGGTCGCCCACCCCTATGCGGATACCAGTCTGGCGGTTGCAGAACAGGCGCATATCCCCGCGGACAAGATGGTGAAGTCGGTCATCCTCGAAGACGAGGCCGGTTATGTCGTTGCTGTGTGTCCGGCATCGAAAAAGATCAGTCTGGGGCGGTTGTACCATCAGATCAATCGTCGTTTGCGTATGGCTGACGAATCCGAAATCTCTGACCTCATCGGTGATTGCGTACTGGGAGCAGTACCGCCACTGGGTGACCTCTATGGCGCCGAGATCGTTCTTGATGACTCATTGCTGGATGAGTCCGATGTCTACATCGAGGCGGGTGATCACGAAGAGCTGATCCATCTCGATGCAGACAGTTTTGAGCAGATGATGAAACATGCCGAGCATGCATCGTTCTGTATTCCAGCGTAAGACTCCCCTCATACTCATGTGAGATTTAACCGGCTGCACCAGCCGGTTTTTTTGTGTCAGTGCCATGTCTGAAAAAACAGTTATTTCAGCGATAAACATATATACTTTATGTGAGGTCCAATCGAATCGCTAACATACTGAATCTATAAATGAAAACCATATCCAAATCGCACAAGCTGGATAATGTCTGTTACGACATCCGGGGTGAAGTCCTGCGGGAATCTCGCAGGCTTGAAGAAGAAGGTCACAAGATACTGAAACTGAATATCGGTAACCCCGCACCGTTCGGCTTCGATGCGCCTGAAGAGATCGTGCAGGATATGATCCACAATGTACCTGTCTCGCAGGGTTACAGTGATTCGAAAGGCCTGTATTCCGGCCGTAAAGCCGTGATGCAATACTGTCAGACCAAAGGCATTCTGGATGTCGAGATCGACGATATCTATCTGGGTAACGGGGTCAGCGAACTCATCGTGATGTCGATGCAGGCCTTGCTCGATAATGGTGATGAGATATTGATACCGGCACCGGACTATCCGTTATGGACAGCGTCAGTGAGCCTGTCCAATGGTACGCCGGTACATTATCTGTGCGATGAACAATCCGACTGGTATCCCGATATCGAGGATATCAAGAGCAAGATCAGCAGTAACACCAAAGGTATCGTCATCATCAATCCGAACAATCCTACCGGTTCGGTATACCCGCAGGAAGTACTGGAAGAATTGATCGAGCTGGCACGCCAGCATGACCTGATCATCTTCTCCGATGAGATATACGACAAGATACTGTATGACGATGCTGAACATGTTTCGACCGCATCGCTGGCCGATGATGTGTTGTTCGTCACCTTCAATGGTCTGTCGAAGTCATACCGCGTTGCCGGTTTCCGTGCTGGCTGGATGGTGATCACCGGAGCCAAAGCGAATGCTACCGATTACATCGAAGGCATCGAATTACTGGCTTCCATGCGTCTGTGTTCCAACGTACCTGGACAGCATGCTATCCAGACTGCACTCGGTGGTTATCAGAGTATCAATAATCTGGTCGCTGCCGGGGGCAGGTTATGTGAGCAGCGTAATCTCGCATACGATCTGGTGACACAGATACCCGGCATCAGTTGTGTCAAACCCAAAGGCGCGATGTATCTGTTCCCGCGTATGGACCCGAAAGTACACCCGATAAAAGATGATGAAAAAATGGTGCTCGACCTGTTGTTGCAGGAACGTATCCTCATCGTTCAGGGTACGGCTTTCAACTGGCCTGCTACCGATCACTTCCGTATCGTGTTCCTGCCAAGAGATGAAGAGCTCATACCTGCAATCAATCAGATCGGACATTTCTTCTCGCACTACCATCAGTAAGCCTGGGTGAATGATCGATCACAAGCTGCAAATCATACGTGGTGAGATCGCCTCGCTGGCAAAGCAGGCAGGGAGATCAGCTGAACAGATCAGACTGATCGCTGTCTCCAAGACGCGACCACTGGAGGACGTGCAGCAGGCGATACTGGCAGGGCAATGTGATTTCGGTGAGAATACAGTTCAGGATGCTTCCACCAAGATCCCGTTCGTCGATCCGGCTGTCCAGTGGCATTTCATCGGCCACCTGCAATCAAAAAAATCCGGTCAGATTCCCGGTGCATTCAACTGGATACACAGCATCGATAGTATGAAGCTTGCCAACAAACTGGCGAATGCCATGCGTAACCACCCTCAAGCTGATACCTTGAACTGTCTAATCCAGGTCAATGTTGCGGCGGAGCCCAGCAAATCAGGACTCGCCACCGATCAGCTCAAGCCGTTTATCGAACAGCTACTGTCGCAGGAACTGACCGGCCTGGCATGGCGTGGTCTGATGACGATGGGTGTACATAACGATGTGTCGCAGACACAGAGAGTGTTCGCGAGATGCAGAGAGTTACAGCACCAGATTGCGAGTGAGTATCAGCTGCCCGGATTCGACCAGTTGTCGATGGGGATGTCGGGAGATTATGCCGATGCCATCAGGGAAGGGGCGACGATGGTGCGTATCGGTACCGCGATATTCGGTTCACGCTAGACCGGCTACACAAAAATATTATCACAGCCAATAAAAAACGGACACAGAGCCGAAGCCCTGTGTCCGTGCAGCGCATGAAGTGCTGCTTACTCATTATGAATGTGACAAATAGGCAGTCACACTCGAATCTTTCAAAAAAAAGGCTCCGCGTTTCTCACGCAGGAGCCCCTTTTCAACTATCGAAATACAGCCTTAGCTTTTTGCTTTAGCTTCCGTTTCAGTTGCTTTTGCTTCATGGTTTTTCATGAATTCCTGATGACGTTTCTCAGCTTCCTGACGACGTGTCTCCATCTCTTTCATGAATTTCGCACGACGTGCTTCTACATCTGCTGGCAGTTTGTAAGCAGATTCAGGTGCGATAGCAGGACGGACGTTTGACTGCATGTTCTTCATCATCTCCTGATGACGTTTCATCGCTTCCTGCTGTGCTTTTGCAGCTGCTTCTTGCTGTGCCTTGATCTGTTCCTGAGTCGGGTAAGCTGCCTGAGGTGCGTAACCCTGTGGCGCATAACCGTATGCAGGTGCATAGCCATTGTAGCCGTTATAACCGTTATAGCCGTTGTAACCATTGTAGCCATTCCAGTTGTTGTAGCCGTAACCGTTGCCATTACCGTGACCTTTACCTCGGCCCTTGGCTTTGAACTTGAAGTTGAATTCTGCGTCACCGGCCATGTCATTCATGATGTCGCCGAATGTGTTGCCGTTGCCCCAACCGTTACCGTAACCATTGTTATAGCCGTTGTAACCGTTGTTGTTGTCGAAAGGACCCCACCATGCATTGGCAGAAGTTGAAACAGCTAATACTGCAGCAGCAGATAAAATTTTGATAGCTTTCATAGAAATACCTTTTATGTCTGTTAATTAAAAAGGCCGCCACCTGTGTAGCGGCCTTCCAGTTACTGTTATGTGTAACTTTGTACTACTAAAACGGATTATTTGGTTTCAGTAGCTGGAGCTTGTGGAGCCTGAGGTGCAACAGGAGCAGGCGCATAACCGTAAGGTGCGTAGCCATTGTAACCGTTGTAACCATTCCAGTTGTTGTAACCGTAACCATTGCCGTTACCATTTGCGTGACCTTTACCACGACCTTTCGCTTTCATACCGAAAGAGAAGCTGGTGTCGAAATCACCGTCGAAGTCGCCAGCTGTGTCAGCAGCGCCGTTACCGTAGCCATTACCATAACCGTTGTTAGAACCGTTACCGTAACCATCGTTGTCGAAAGGACCCCACCATGCGTTAGCAGAAGTAGAAGCAACCAGAACTGCAGCAGCAGCAATAATTTTCAATGTTTTCATAATAATATCTCCCTGGATATTGATTAAAATTGATAGACGTTTCATGCGCTTGTGGCTCGTTTGAACCAATGGCTATATACTATTAGAGAATGCTAATATTGTCAATCTCTAATTAAAGAAAGTAATGAAATACTTATTTATGCTGCTATAAAATATTATTATATCCAGTCT
>WFUQ01000045.1 GCA_015484935.1 Gammaproteobacteria bacterium | reverse complement strand
CCGGCAGGTCTTCCACATCCAGTATCTGTAGTCTGCCGGTCTCCAGCTCCAGTTCGATGGTGTGGATGGAGACGATTCCTAGCCCCAGACCGGCTTCTACCGCCTGTTTGATGGCTTCATTACTGGTCATCTCGATGCCGGTGTTGAAGCTCACCTGGTGTTCATCGAAGAAGCGCTGGATCGAGCTGCGGGTACCGGAACCGATTTCGCGTACCACGAAGTTCTCGCTGGCGAAATGACTCAGGGGGATATCTTGTTGTGACACCAGCGGGTGTCTGGCTGGCGCTATCATCACCAACGGGTTTTCCATGAAGGCATCGGCATCGACTTCTACGCCTTGCGGTGGTTGCCCCATGATGACCAGATCGGGTTCGTTATTCTCCAGCTGGCGCTGCAGGGCTTCGCGGTTGGTGATGTCGAGGCTGATGGTGATGCCTTCGTGCTGTTGGGCGAATTCGGCCAGCAGGCGCGTGGCGAAATGGCTGGCGGTGGTGGCAACTGATATAGAGAGTGTGCCGCGTTCGACACCTTTTATGGCTTCGAAGACTTCGTCTGCTTCATCGAGCAGGTTTGCCATATTGCGGCTGTAGCCGTTCATGATCTTGCCGGCATCGGTGAGATGTATCTTCTTGCCGACCTGCTCGAACATCGGCAGGCCGACACTATCTTCTAGCTGCTTGATCTGCATGGAAACAGCGGGCTGGCTCATGTGAAGCTCTTCGGCGGCACGGGTGTAGTTCTGCAATCTGGCGACGGCGTTGAATACTTCTATCTGACGTAGGGTAAGGTGCATAGCCATGATTATATCATAAGTATTTAGTTATGGTAATAATCAGAAATATTGAGTTGTTATTATGGTTAAGTCTCCATATACTCCCCAGCCATGTTGATATGCACTTTGGAGTTCAACAGGCAGCGGTGTGATACCTGCCGACCGAACAAAGAACAGGCACAGCAGTTACACATAATATAGTTGCTCGAAGGAGGCAATAGATATGGCTAAAACTTATAGCGCTGGTGTTAAAGAATACCGCGAAACCTACTGGATGCCGGAATATACACCGAAAGAAACTGATATTCTGGCTTGTTTCAAAATCACACCACAAGACGGTGTACCACGTGAAGAAGTTGCTGCTGCGGTAGCTGCTGAATCATCAACCGGTACCTGGACCACGGTTTGGACTGACTTGTTAACCGACCTTGATTACTACAAAGGCCGTGCTTATGCGATCGAAGACGTACCTGGTGATGATACTTGTTTCTACGCTTTCGTCGCTTACCCGATCGACCTGTTCGAAGAAGGTTCTGTCGTAAACGTACTGACTTCTCTGGTCGGTAACGTGTTCGGTTTCAAAGCACTGCGTGCACTGCGTCTTGAAGATATCCGCTTCCCGGTCGCTTACGTCATGACTTGTAATGGACCACCACAGGGTATTCAGGTAGAGCGTGACATCCTTAACAAATACGGTCGTCCTCTGCTGGGTTGTACAATCAAACCTAAACTGGGTCTGTCTGCCAAGAACTACGGTCGCGCTTGTTACGAAGGTCTGCGCGGTGGTCTCGACTTCACTAAGGATGACGAGAACGTAAACTCACAGCCATTCATGCGCTGGCGTCATCGTTGCGACTTCGTTATGGAAGCTATCCATAAAGCTGAAGCCGAAACTGGCGAGCGTAAAGGTCATTACCTGAACGTAACTGCACCTACTTCTGATGAGATGATGAAACGTGCTGAATACGCAAAAGAGATCGGCGCACCTATCATCATGCATGACTACCTGACCGGTGGTCTGTCAGCTAATACTCAGCTGGCTCAATGGTGTCAGGATAACGGTATGCTGCTGCACATCCATCGTGCGATGCACGCTGTACTCGACCGCAACCCGCACCACGGCATTCACTTCCGCGTACTGACCAAGATTCTGCGTCTGTCCGGTGGTGACCATCTGCATTCAGGTACTGTTGTCGGTAAACTGGAAGGTGACCGCGACGCGACTCTGGGTTGGATCGACACGATGCGCGATTCATACATCAAAGAAGACCGTTCACGCGGTTTGTTCTTCGACCAGGATTGGGGCGCTATGCCTGGCGTGATTCCAGTCGCTTCTGGTGGTATCCACGTATGGCACATGCCTGCACTGGTCAGCATCTTCGGTGATGATTCATGTCTGCAGTTCGGTGGCGGTACACTGGGTCACCCTTGGGGTAATGCTGCTGGTGCTGCTGCTAACCGTGTTGCTGTTGAAGCTTGTGTCGAAGCACGTAACTCTGGTGTTGAGCTCGAGAAAGAAGGTAAGGATATCCTTACTAAAGCGGCTAAACACAGCCCTGAACTTGCGATCGCTATGGAAACCTGGAAAGAGATCAAATTCGAATTTGATACGGTTGACAAGATTGACGTTGCACACAAATAAAAGCGTCAACTAGCGCGCTCTGGCGACGTTGTCGAAGAGGGAGATGCAGTATCTTCCTCTTCACAACCTGCCAGACCGTACTACCTAACACTTTTATGTATTAACAAATTATTTTGGAGTAACTCACAATGAGTGATGTACAAGATTACAATTCGAGCCTGAGCGATGCTGCTCAAAGCCGTAAATATGAGACTTTTTCATACCTGCCACCACTGAGCGAAGAATCGACTCGCGCTCAGATTCAATACATCGTTGATAAAGGCTGGAACCCGGGTATCGAGCACACAGAACCAGAAAATGCTGTCAGCAACTACTGGTACATGTGGAAACTGCCTATGTTTGGTGAAACAGACGTAGACGCGATCCTTGGTGAGATCGAAAACTGTCGTAAAGCACACCCTGACAACCACATCCGTCTGTTGGGTTTTGATAACTTTGCACAGTCTGCTGGTACAGCAATGGTTGTTCACCGCGGCGTTTCTGTATAGAGAAAACGTAACGGATATTACACCATGTAAAAGCCCCTGTCCGGACCTGTTTCGTACAGGGGCTTTTTATTTACAGAGCTTGTCACTGAATTCCGGACAGCTCTGACTGACAAGAACTATTCGATATATCTAACTGCTTTCGGGTGTTACTTGATGTAACGCAACTGCATAGAGCCGTTAAGTATGTAGTGTGGTCCGATAAACAATGGCGAGGAATATTTTGCCGTATAACCGATAGTGAAAATTATTTATGGCGAAACCAGATACATATGTAGGCGTGGATAAGGAAGTGAATGGTGGTATGACGATCATCGGTAAGCTCATCCGTGATGCATGGGTGTTCGGTATCATCGATGAGTCGGAGACCTGCGAGGGCTGGAATTTTGCCGGTATCGATGCGCTGCTAGACAAGGTGAATACAGAGTGGGACAAGTATGGTTGCCTGGTCAGTAATCTGCCCGAAGAATTATTCAAGCGTCATCAGGCTATCCATGGTAAAGCGATCGCTGAGGCGCGTGCTGCAGGCTGGAGTGGTGAGCAGGAAACCGAAGACGAAAAATAGCCAGCTGGTAAAGTAAAAATTTGAACTGAGAGTCGGCTTTCGAGCAGGTTGTCAGAAAACTACAAACTTAAAGAACAAAGGTGTGTCATGTCAGAAAACACAGTAGATCCACAACAATACGTTATCAAAGACGAGCCGTATTACGAACCCGTCGCCAATGAAGTCGATCTGTACGAAGCTGCATACAATGCACGTATGCCGATGATGCTCAAAGGTCCTACCGGTTGCGGTAAATCCCGGTTCGTCGAGTACATGGCATATAAACTGGGTCGCCCATTGATCACCGTTGCCTGTAACGAGGACATGACCGCATCTGATCTGGTCGGTCGCTTCCTGCTGGATGCGGACGGTACCAAATGGCAGGATGGTCCACTGGCGACTGCGGCACGTATCGGTGCAATGTGCTACCTCGATGAAGTGGTCGAAGCGCGTCAGGATACGACAGTCGTCATCCATCCCTTGACTGACCATCGTCGTACACTGCCTCTGGACAAGAAGGGCGAGCTCATTGAGGCGCATCCTGATTTTCAGCTGGTCATCTCGTATAACCCTGGTTATCAGAGCATGATGAAAGATCTCAAGCAGTCGACCAAGCAGCGTTTCGGTGCACTGGATTTCGATT
>WFUQ01000044.1 GCA_015484935.1 Gammaproteobacteria bacterium | reverse complement strand
CTGCTGGCACTATTCGAACTGAATGCGATCGAGCAGGCGCGAGACAGAAGCATCGCAGTATCGGTGTTACGCATCGATTCGGTCGAGCGGTCACGAAGGGTATTGTCCACCGATACCAACGGGCTGGTGCGTGAATATGAACTGGCCTATACACTGGCTTATACCTTCGAAGGCAGTGATGCGCTCAAACAGCAGAACACCATCTCGTTGAAACGTGAGTTGGTGTTCGATTCGAGTAATGTGCTGGCATACAACACTGAGTCACGTTTTCTCTATCAGGATATGCAGCGTAATGCGGCACGTCTTATCCTGTTACAACTGCAGTCTGTGAAGTAGCTATGCAGGCGCGGCCCGATCAGTTGGATCAATCTCTGCAGCAAGGATTACGACCGGCGTATCTGGTCAGTGGAGATGAGCCATTACAGGTGATGGAAGCACTGGATGCGATACGGGCGACATGTCGTGAACAGGGCTACCTCGAACGGGAAGTGTTCGAGGTGAACAAGGACTTCGACTGGCAGAACTTCACCGACGAAGCGGCCACCATGTCACTGTTCTCCAGCCGCAAGATAATCGAACTGCGTATGCCGACCGGTAAACCCGGACGGCAGGGTAGTGCGGCGATAAAAGACTATCTACAGAATCCACCGGAAGATTATCTGCTCATCATCTCGACCGGCAAGCTGGACAAGGGCAGCAAGAACGCAGCCTGGTTCAAGGCCATAGATAAAGCCGGTGTGGTAGTACAGTGCTGGCCCTTGCAGGGCGCTCAGTTGTCCTCATGGTTGAAGCAGCGCTTTGCCGACAGAGGCATGCAGGTGGATGGCGAGGTCGTGTCTTATGTCAGTGAGCGGGTCGAAGGCAATCTGCTGGCAGCAGCGCAGGAGATCGAAAAACTGCATCTTCTGCTGGGGCCGGGCAAGGTTGATATCCACAGTATCGAACAATCCATCACTGATAACAGCCGTTATTCCATCTTCGAACTGGTCGACACCGCATTGCGGGGCAGCAGCAGTCGGGTGCATAAAATTATCGACAATCTGGCGGCGGAAGGGCAGGAGCCTATACTGGTGAACTGGGCACTGACCAAGGATATCAGATTGCTGACCCAGATCTCACAGAATCCCGCCACGGCTGACACTGTGCTCAGTCGTTCGGGTGTCTGGAGTAGTCGTCAGACATTATTCAAACAATGTCTGTCACGCCATTCTGAAAGGTCTTTCAGGCAGCTGTTGGTGCGTTGCTTCAAGATTGACCAACTGAGCAAGGGGATGGCGCAGGGAGATGTCTGGGATGAGCTACGTGCTGTCACCGCCCGGTTGTCATCACGCCAGCGATAACATCGCTAACTATCTGAAATATATCTATCCATTTCTTGTTGCTGCCCGACCTTTATCCATAGTTTAAACCCGGTCTAATCATACCGGTGTGTCACACTGACATGAATCCCTCTATACATTCGTATAATTAAGTATGGACTAATATTATTCAATACTACATAATCGCATCACTATATTAGTTTATATTAATTTGATTATGTCTAATTCGACGTAATGGCGGCATTCGCGCTGCTGTTACGGTTGTCGTTAGGGGTGGGAACAGGAGAAACCGAAATGTTAAAAATGAAGTTGGGAGCAGCAAGCTTAATTGTTGCATTGATGATGGTGCCGATGGTTATGGTTGCAACGGATGCCGATGCCACTATCGTCTCAGTCAATTTTGAGGGCAATGATTGTGCAGGTGTGTTCGTGCTGCCGGGCGAAAATGGTTTTGATTCCTGCAACATCTGGGTCGATTCTGGAAGCAGCATCGAAACCTTTGCGCCGGTCCTGTTCAAAACGGAACCTGGCCATGATATGGATGACGATCATTCATACAGCGATGATGCTAACAAAGGCTACGACCACGATACCGGTTCATGGAAACATGAGAACAAATATGGTCATCGAGATAACCGCCATTCGGACGATAACTATGCGATGGATGATAGTCATAAGGATGATGATAAAGACAGTCATGCTGATGACGATCACAACATAGAGAGTTATAAAGAAGGCCGTGCCAAAAAAGGCAGTCGTTCCAAAAAGGAAAAACGCAAGAAAGACAAGAACAGACACGAACGTGATGGCAAGGATGACAGTCATAAAGATCGCGCCCACAAAAAAGAATCACATTCGAGCAAGCGCAGAGACAAACGCGACGATTCTGACGACGATCATGATCGCAAAAAGTTTGAGCACAGACGCGATGACCACGCAAAGGATAAGATAGACGAGCGCAGGCAACACGATAGCTACAAAGAAGACAGACATTCAGATGAACAGCATGCAGATGATACTCATCAAGATGATGCTGGACAGGATGAAGATCACGACAAGTTGGATATGATGTCATTGTTCGATTCTATCGATGGCAGTGAATTTTCTATCAGTAACCTGAGTGGTATCCCTGGCATGGGGGAGTGGGTTTACACGCCCGGCGAAGGTGATCCAGGTGTTCTATTCTGGGCGGCGAAAGGCGGCAATGGCTTCACCCTGTTCTGGGATATCAGCGATGAAGATCTGCTGGAGAATGGTGGTGACTGTGACCTGTCCAATCTGTACACGGTAGCCTGCCTGCAAGCAGCAAATTTTGTGAGCAGCGGCGAGTTCGGTACACCCGTCAATCCGAAAACGGGACGATACTACGAGCTGTCGCATCTGACTTTTTACGGTAATACTATCTCTGAAGTACCACTGCCATCAGCCGTATGGTTGTTTGCCTCGGGTCTGTTAGGGGTGGTTGGCGTCGCACGCCGTCGACGTCAGTAGCAACTGTTTGCTGAACAGAGCAGGATAGAAAGCGGCTGTACACAGCCGCTTTTTTTGTCATGTGAATAGCCAAATTCTATATAATTGACCGCAACACAGATCGAACGAGTGTATCTATGAGTGTAAAAGCAGAAGAGATGGTCATCGACGTGCCGCAGTATATGCAGTCGGTAGGTGAGAAAGCACGTGCTGCTGCTCGTCTGGTCGCGGGTGTCGATACCCGAACCAAGAATGCAGCGCTCAAGGCTATCGCGCAAAATATCCTGGATGATGCAGCCCATCTGAAACAGGCGAATCAACTGGATCTGCAGGCCGGAAAAGAGAAGGGACTGGATGACGCGCTGCTCGATCGTCTGGAGTTAACCGATGCGCGTATCGAATCCATGGCAGAAGGGCTGCGTCAGATAGCAGAACTGGATGACCCCATCGGTGAGATCACCGAACTGAGAGAACGTCCATCCGGTATCAAGGTGGGCAGGATGCGTGTACCGTTGGGGGTCATCGGTATCATCTATGAATCCCGTCCCAATGTGACCGCCGATGCTGCCGGACTGTGCCTGAAAGCGGGCAATGCGGTCATCCTGCGCGGTGGTTCAGAAGCCTATCATTCCAATCAGGCGATCGCCGGCTGCATCAGCAAAGGTCTGGCAACGGCAGGTCTCAGTCAGGATGTGGTGCAGGTCATCGAAACCACTGACCGGGCGGCAGTAGGTGAACTGTTGCGTATGAGTGACTATGTCGATGTCATCATCCCCCGTGGCGGCAAGAGCCTGATCGAACGCATCAGTCAAGAATCGACTGTGCCAGTGATCAAACATCTTGATGGTATCTGCCATGTCTACATCGACGATGAAGCCGATCTGGAGAAAGCGCAGGCGGTGGCATTCAATGCGAAAACGCAGCGTTATGGCACTTGCAATACCATGGAGACGCTGCTGGTCAACGCCAAAGTCGCCAAACAGATAGTGCCTGATCTGGGCAAGCAGCTGATGGATGCCGGGGTCGAGATACGGGGCGATGAGCGAACATTGGAACTGTTGCCAGAGGCCGAATCTGCAACAGCCGAAGACTGGGATACTGAATACCTCGCTCCCATCCTGTCCGTGCGCGTGGTCGATGATATGGATCAGGCGATGGATCACAT
>WFUQ01000043.1 GCA_015484935.1 Gammaproteobacteria bacterium | reverse complement strand
AGCGGATGCACTGGCGATCAGTGTCTGCCACGCCAACCATCTCAATGTGCGTGGCACCGGTGTGGCGAGTGGTATCAAACGGGGGCGTTGGGTATGATCGGGCGATTACAGGGTATCCTGCTGAGCAAGCAACCACCGCAGTTGCTGGTCGATGTGCAGGGCGTGGGTTATGAAGTAGAAGCGCCGATGTCGACCTTCTACCAGTTGCCGGCTACCGGTGAAAAAATTGTATTACATGCACACATGGTGGTGCGTGAAGATGCGCAGTTGTTGTTCGGTTTTTATACCGAGACTGAACGTCATATGTTCCGTAGCCTGATCCGCATCAATGGGGTCGGCCCCAAACTGGCATTGACCATATTATCCGGTGTCACGGCTGAAGAATTCACCCGCTGTATCATGGAGAGTGATGCCAAGGCACTGACCAGTTTACCGGGTGTCGGCAAAAAGACCGCCGAAAGATTAATCGTCGAATTACGCGACAAGATCGATACCGATGCGGTATCGCCATCACCGAGTATGCCTGCCGGTGTGACGGCAACGCCCACCAGTCCGGTCAGCGATGCGGTGAGTGCGTTGGTCTCGCTGGGGTATAAAGCCCAGGAAGCCAGCCGTATGGTGCGCAATGTCGATAGCAAAGACATGCAGACAGAAGACATCATCAAAGCTGCGCTGCAGGGCATGGTAGCGTCCTGATATGCAGGAGACTCGCGTCATCGATGCCAACAAGACCGATGATGAAGTCGTCATCGACCGTGCTATCCGCCCGCAGAAACTGACGGATTACCGTGGTCAGCCTGCTGTGACCGAACAACTGGAAATCTTTATCCCGGCAGCGAAAGGCCGTTCGGAAGCACTCGATCATCTGTTGTCATTCGGCCCACCCGGGCTGGGTAAAACCACACTGGCGCATATCATCGCCAACGAGATGGGTGCGAACCTGCATTCGACATCGGGACCGGTGCTGGAAAAACCGGGTGATCTGGCAGCCTTGCTGACCAACCTCGAACCACATGATGTGTTGTTCGTCGATGAGATACATCGACTGAGTCCGGTGGTGGAAGAGATATTATATCCAGCGATGGAAGACCATCAGCTCGATATCATGATCGGTGAAGGTCCGGCTGCACGTTCCATCAAACTTGATCTGCCACCGTTTACGCTGGTGGGTGCGACTACGCGAGCCGGTTCGTTGACCTCTCCACTGCGCGATCGTTTCGGTATCGTGTTACGACTGGATTTTTATCACACCGATGATCTGACGCACATCGTCGAGCGTACTGCCGATATCCTGACTGTACCAATCAACACGAATGGTGCAGCCGAGATCGCCGGTCGTGCCCGTGGCACCCCGAGGATCGCGAATCGATTATTGAGAAGGGTGCGTGATTACGCGCAGGTGAAAGCAGACGGCACGGTCAACGAAGCAGTTGCGGCCAGTGCATTGAAGTTGCTCAACGTCGATCCGGTCGGGTTCGATACCATGGACACACGGCTGTTGCTGGCCATCATCGAAAAATTCGGTGGTGGACCGGTCGGGGTGGAAAATCTGGCTGCAGCCATCGGCGAGGAACGCGATACCATAGAAGATGTTATCGAACCGTATCTGATACAGCAGGGTTATCTTATGCGCACACCACGTGGGCGCGTGGCGACACCACAGGTGTACCGGCATTTCGGTCTGCGTGCACCTGACAACGCACCGCTGGAGCAGTCTTCTCTGGAGCTGGAAGAATAATCCGATGAAGCGGATCACAGAACAATAACGATAATAATGAAAGCAGAGCTACGGGTGCTCGCAGGATTCTGTTTTGAGTGAATTTTTATGGCCGGTCCGGGTCTACTACGAAGACACGGATTCAGGCGGCGTGGTGTACTACGCCAACTATTTAAAGTTTATGGAACGTGCACGTACAGAGATGTTACGTTCCATCGGATTTGAGCAGGACACCTTAAAACAAGAGCAGGGTCTGATCTTTGCCGTACACACAGTGAACGCGAAGTATCATAAACCGGCCGTATTCAACGATGAGTTAGACGTGATATCAAGTATTTCCGAACTGGCAAAAGCCAGTCTGGTTTTCAGCCAGAGCATACAGCGAAAATCGGATCAGACCTTGCTCTGTTCAGCCGGGATAAAAGTGGCTTGCCTGCATGCTGAAACTTTCAGGCCTTCGATCATTCCGACACACATCCGCAACAGCATCACTGAACATTTCAGTGTAGGGGGCAGGTGATGGAGACCGATATGTCACTGATCAGTCTGGTGATGCGAGCCAGTACCCTGGTGCAACTTGTGATGCTGACACTGCTGGCGGCATCCATCCTGTCCTGGGTGGTCATCATCATCAAATACAAATTTCTCAAGCAGGCGAAAGAAGATGCCGTGCGTTTCGAAGACCAGTTCTGGTCGGGTATCAATCTGGCAGATTTGTATCAACGCATCAGCAAGCGCAAGATAGAACGTGAGGGCATGGACCGTGTGTTCGAAGCCGGTTTCGCCGAATATGTGCGCATCCACAAACGCGCCTCATCCAATCCCGAGATGATGCTGGCGGGGGTGCAGCGCAGTATGAAAGTGGCGCTGGCACGTGAAGAAGAAAAGCTCGATTCCAATCTGTCATTGCTGGCTACCATCGGTTCCATCAGTCCCTATGTCGGTCTGTTCGGTACGGTATGGGGTATCATGCGTTCGTTTACGGCATTGGGTTCAGTGCAACATGCCAGTCTGTCGATGGTCGCACCGGGTATCGCCGAAGCCTTGATCGCCACAGCGATGGGGCTGTTCGCAGCGATCCCGGCGGTGGTTGCCTACAACCGTTATTCAGAAAAAGTGGATCGGCTGGCTGGTTCCTACCAGAACTTCGCCGAAGAATTTGCCACCATCCTGCAACGACAGAGTCATGCCGCAGTCACCGACGAGCAGGCTGCAACCGAAGACAAGGTGGAAGCCTAGGTGGGCAGGCGTAAACAGATGGCCGAGATCAATGTCGTACCCTATATCGACGTGATGCTGGTATTGTTGATCATCTTCATGATCACCGCACCGATATTGCAACAGGGTGTGGAGATTGATCTGCCACAGGCGAATGCGAATCCGTTGCCGCCAGACCAGAGCGAACCGGTGGTGCTGAGCGTGAATGTGAAAGGTGAATACTTCCTCAACATCGGCGATAACAAAGACAGACCGCTGGACGAGAAAACACTGGTACATCGTATCGCTGCAGTGGTGAAGTACAAGCCGCAAACCCCGGTGCTGGTACGGGCAGATCACGCGGTCGATTACGGTAGCGTGACCTCAGCGATGGTGTTATTGCAGTCCGCAGGTATCGACAAGGTTGGTCTGATGACAGACAGTAGTGAAAACTAGATGTACTGGATGAGTTGAAAGGCGGATCGTGAGTTCATCAGGTTTATGGCACGATATCAAATCCAATCCGGTCGCGTTGATCATCGCGGTCGGTTTGCACGTGGTGCTGATCACATTGTTGAGTATGAACCTGGTCAGCAGTGAAGTGCATATACAACAACGCGCACCACA
>WFUQ01000042.1 GCA_015484935.1 Gammaproteobacteria bacterium | reverse complement strand
CATATACACATAGGCACGTAACAAGACACCGGAATTACCCATGAAGGTAGAGAGACGACCGATGGTGTCCGGGCAATCTTCGTCGGTCAACCAGCGGTAGTTATCACCATCTTTGGCGACCACAGGCAACGGCATAAATTTCTTCAGTCGCTCCGACACGCCGATCGCACCCGAACCCGGACCACCACCACCGTGCGGTGTCGAGAAAGTCTTGTGCAGATTGGAGTGGATCACGTCGAAGCCCATGTCACCCGGGCGTATCTTGCCGAGGATAGCGTTGAGGTTGGCGCCATCGTAATACAACAGACCACCGGCTTCATGGATGATTTTGGCGATGGTCTCGATCTGGGTCTCGAACACACCCAGTGTCGATGGATTGGTCAGCATCAGACCCGCTGTCTGCGACCCGACTGCTTCACGCAAGGCTTCGACATCGACATCACCGTTTTCCAGCGTCGGAATCTCATGTACCTTATAACCACACATCACCGCAGTCGCAGGATTGGTTCCGTGCGCCGCATTCGGAATCAGGATCTCTTTGCGTTCGAAATCGCCGTTCGACTTGTGGTACGCATCGATCATGGCGACACCGGCAAACTCACCTTGCGCTCCCGCCATCGGTGTCAGTGAGAAACCGGACATACCGGTGACTTCACACAGCATCTCCTGCAGTTCATACATGCAGGCGAGATAACCCTGACTGAAACGTTCCGGCGCCATCGGATGACGCGACAGGAAACCGGGCAGCATCGCCAGCGTGTTACAGGCGCGCGGGTTGTATTTCATGGTGCACGATCCCAGCGGATAGAACTGGGTATCGATAGAAAAGTTCTTCTGTGACAGGCGCGTGTAATGACGCACTGCTTCCATCTCGGACACTTCCGGCAGACCGGCACTGTCTTCACGCAGGAACTGCGCAGGGATATTCAACTCGGCTTTTTCACCGGGATGCTGCGGCGCACCGTCACGACCTTTACGTGAGTGTTCAAAGATCAACATCAGGATGCTACCTCCAGTTCGACTGCCATTATTCTTTCCAGAGATCTTCCGTAGGCTTCGATCTCTTCGTCGGTACGCATCTCGGTCGCGCATACCAGTATCGCGTCACCCAGTTCGGGATAATTATGTGCCAGATTGAAACCACCGATGATGCCATCGTCGGCCAGCGCATCCAACACCTCGGCTGCCGGACGTTCCAGCTTGATCACCGTCTCGTGAAAATAAGGCTGTTCGAAACACTGACTGACACCGTCCACTTCGGTCAGCCGCGCTACCAGCTTGCCGGTATTGGCATGACAGGCCGCTGCGGTATGCTCCAGCCCTTTCGGCCCCTGGATCGCCATATAGATAGTCGATGCAGTCACCACCAGACCCTGGTTGGTGCAGATATTCGAGGTCGCTTTGGAACGACGGATGTGCTGCTCACGTGCCTGCAGGGTCAAGACATAACCTTCCTTGCCATCGAGATCGACTGTGCGACCGACGATACGGCCCGGCATCTGGCGAACCAGTGCATTGGTACAACAGAGATAACCGTAATAAGGCCCGCCCGAAGACAACGGTGCACCCAGTGGCTGACCGTCACCGGTAGCGATATCTACCCCTTTCGTGCCCCACTTGCCCGGAGGATTCAACACCGACAGAGTCAGCGGATTGGCGATGCCGATCACCATGATATTGTTTTCATGCGCCCAGTCGGTGATGGCATCGACATCTTCCATGCCACCGAAAAAATTGGGCTGTTGCAGCACGATTGCGGTGATATCACCTTCTGCTTTCGCCTTGAAATTTTCCAGCGGGGTGGTGCCGGTAGCCGGGTCATAATCCACATCGACCAGCTCGATATTCTGTTTTTCGACGATGGTGTGGGTGGTTTTGGTGTAGGCCGGATGCACGGTTCTGGGAACCAGAATCGTACGTGATTTGGATTTACGGTTACCACGCACCGCCATCAGTACCGCTTCCGCCATGCCGGTCGCGCCGTCATACAGAGACGCATTGGATACATCCATCGCCGTCAATGCGGTCATATTACTCTGGAATTCGTAAGTCAGCTGCAACGTGCCCTGAGAGGCTTCTGCCTGATACGGAGTGTAGGCGCTGTAGTATTCACCGCGGGTGGTGATCTCCCACACAGCAGCCGGAATATGATGTTCGTATGCCCCTGCCCCCAGAAAACACACTGCGCCGCAGTCCTGCTGGGCACGTTTATGCATGATACGCGAGATCTCCATCTCGGTCAGACCTTCAGGAACACCCGGAAGCCCTTTGGCACGCAGGTTGGCGGGAATTTCTTCGAACAGATCCTCGATACTGCTGACACCTATGGTCTCCAGCATATCTTTGATTTCTTGCTCGGTGTGCGGGATAAACGGCATTACGATTCTTCTGGGTAAATTTTCAAGCCGGCAATTTTACAGAAAAACCACGATGAATACATGCCGCTTGGTGCGCATTGGTGGTATTTGGGGCGATTTTCCACCGGGCAGGTGGGTTTTTATGGCGAGCAACGAGTAAAGGTGTACAGAAT
>WFUQ01000041.1 GCA_015484935.1 Gammaproteobacteria bacterium | reverse complement strand
GCCATAGAAGCTGCGCGTGCCGGTGAACACGGTAAAGGCTTTGCAGTGGTCGCCTCCGAGGTCAGAAAACTGGCCGAACGATCACAGGTCGCTGCGGGTGAGATAGGAGACCTGTCGTCCAATACAGTGAACGTAGCAGAACAGGCAGGCGAGAAACTGAGCTTGTTAGTGCCCGATATCCAGAAGACAGCCGAACTGGTGCAAGAGATAAGTGTTGCTACGAGGGAGCAGGATACAGGCGCATCCGAGATCAATACCGCACTGCAACAACTGGATAGTGTCGTTCAACGATCCGCAGCCGCCGCGGAAGAGTTATCCGGTGCTTCAGCCGAATTACTTGGTATGTCGGAGCAGCAGAAAGATACCATGAGTTACTTTACCTTGAATGAAAAATATTCGACATCGACAGGCAGTACATCGATAAAAACTGCCGAGATAGAACGACGAGATGCTTTATCACCTGGTGCGATCATGCGGCAGGAATCGAATGATAACGATAATGACGGATTTGATTATGGCATGGACGATGCCGAGTACCAGCGTTACTGATCCGGTACAGGCGTTTGATAACAACAGCAATGAGACAGAAGACATGACGACTGAAACAGAGCAAGACATACAGGATACAAGTAATCTGGATACTGTCCAGTACCTTACCTTCACGCTCGATGGTGAATCATTTGCCACCGAGATAACCAAGGTGCGCGAGGTGCTTGAGCATACAGAAGTAACACGGGTGCCCAGAACACCTGATTGTATGCAGGGAGTGATCAATCTGCGCGGTAACGTGGTGCCCGTTATCGATATGCGATTGCAGTTCGGTATGCAGCCGGCAGAGGTGACAGTCGATACCTGCATCATCATCATCGAAGTCAGTATCGATGGCCATTCGACCGTGCTGGGCGCACTGGCCGATTCCGTACAGGAGGTGATCGATCTGCACAAGGATCAGCTCGAACCCGCTCCGACTCTCGGTACGCGCGTCAATAATAAATTCATACAGGCGATGGGGAAAGCCAGCGATGGCAGCTTCATCATATTACTGAATATGGACAAGGCGTTCAGTGTCGAACAGCTGCACGATCTGGAGCGGACTGGCGGCGGCCAGGAAGATACCGAGGCAGCTTAGGCTGCTGTAGAGCCTGATCGGTAATCTGATACAACAAAATTATTATAGCGATGCTGGTTCCCGTTGTAACTATAACGGCAAAAACAAATTGATTTAAAGAGGAAGTGCCATGAAAGTTAATATGCCTGTGACTGATAATGAAGTCGTGATGAGAGAAGGTTCGATGCTGGTAACCAGAACCAACCTGAAAGGTGTAATCACATACTGTAACGAGGATTTCATCAAGATCAGTGGTTATAGCGAATCTGAATTAGTCGGAGTTAATCATAATGTGGTGCGTCATCCGGATATGCCAGAGGCTGCATTTGACGACTTGTGGAAGTCTCTGAAAAATGGCCTGCCATGGACGGGCTTGGTCAAGAATCGCTGTAAGAACGGTGATTTTTACTGGGTGAAAGCCAATGTGACACCGATGCGGGAAAATGGTGAAGTCAAGGAATTCATGTCTGTTCGTACCAGGCCGACCCAGAGTGAGATCGATGATGCTACTGAGCTGTATAGACAGTTGAATAAAGGCGAAACCAGCCTGGAACCATCATTCTTGCAGAAATATAATCCTTTGAATCGATTCAATCTGGGCGCAAAGATTGCGGCAACGAGTGTCATTTTTCTGCTGCCGATACTCGCATTATTGACGATGCTTGTGACAGAAAAGGCTGCTATGGTTGAATTCTCCGAAGCAGAGCTGACCGGTGTTGAATACATCGATCCACTACACAATCTCTTGTCTCATGTCGCCAAACACCGGGGCCTGACACACGGAATACTGAATGGGAATGATGCGCTGGTCGAGGAACTGGCGAACGTGAGAGCTGAGGTCGAAAGTGCATTGTCTGCGGTTGAATTTGTCGAAACCCGTTATGGTAATGCGCTGTCTACATCTTCTTATCTGACTAAGATCAAGTCAGACTGGAACAAGCTCGATGCTAACAGGCAGCAGGCTGACATCAAGCAGAGCTTCAACGATCATAATCAGGTAGTCAGTGATATCATCAACCTTATAAAACACGTCGGTGATTCATCTAATCTGGTTCTTGATCCTGATCTGGATAGTTATTATCTGATGGATATGGTAGTCAAGAAACTGCCTGAGATCACTGATCAACTCGGTATTCTACGCGGTAAAGCGGCAGGTGTACTTGCTGACGGCTCCATCACCACAGCGACAGAACAGGAACTTTTGAGTCTGCATGCACGTGCCAGCAGTAATATTACTGAATTACGACGCAGTATCGATGTGATTTACACCAATAACTCATCCATCAAACCTGCAATGCATGACGTGGTCGATAGATTTATCAAATCCAGCCAATACTTTCTCGCAAAAGTAGATCAGGAAGTCATCAATTCGGAAGATATCTCCTACGATCAGTTGGCATTGTCATACGATGCATCGAAATTATTTGAAGAGGGTTCCTTCGCGGTCGAGTCAGCAGGTTCGCTGTATGATGTGGCGAGTGATCAACTGTCGGCATTATTGAACAACCGGATAGATTCGTTGAAGAGCACGATGATCTGGTCAGTCGGTGTCACTGTTCTGCTGATCTTGATATCAGTAGTTCTTACATACCTGGTCACACGCAATGTTACAACCGGGATGAGGAAACTGCTGGGTATATTCGATAAGATAAGTGAAGGTAAATTCGACAATGACATCACTATTACGAGTAGTGATGAGCTGGGTACTCTGCTCTCTGAGATCAAGTCATTGCAGATACGACTGGGATATGATCT
>WFUQ01000040.1 GCA_015484935.1 Gammaproteobacteria bacterium | reverse complement strand
TTTATAAATATTACAAAATGCTAATCTACAACTGTTCCAGATTGGGGTTTCAGGCGAAGACCTCAGGCAATCTTTTAGGCTTTCTGTTCTCGTCGATGGCGACATACACCAGTTGAGCCTCGGTCACTTTGATGACTGCAACTTCGCCTCGGGTTACGCGTTCTGCAAACACTTCGACTTTGACAGTTATCGAGGTTCTGCCTTCCTTGATGATCTCAGCGTAACAACTGATCACATCACCGACGAACACCGGCTTCTTGAATTCGAATGATTCGACTGCACGTGTCACCACCGGGCCTCGTGCACGCAGATAAGCAGGTTCGGAACCGGCGATATCGACATAGGACATAATCCAGCCACCGAAGATACTACCGCCGGGATTGACATCAGCTGGTCTCGCCGGAACCCGGATCACCGGTTTTTTATTTTCAGGAAGTTCATCCATCACTTTCAACTCTCGCTATAATGCACGTCATTCACTCGCTATTAAAACGCTTACCAGGCGCAATAGCAATTTAACTTCACCACTTAATCGAACGATATGCCAACAAGCGTCCGTATCAAGTTTCCCGGCCACGATGGTCATCTGCTCGATGCACGACTGGAAATGCCCGACAACGAACCACGTTGTTTCACTACTTTTTCACACTGCTTCACCTGCACCAAAGACACGCTGGCTGCATTCCGTATCAGCAAGGCACTCGCTGCGATGGGCATCGCTACGTTACGTTTTGACTTCGCGGGACTGGGCGGCAGTGAAGGCGATTTCTCTGATACCAGTTTCAGCACCACCAAACTGGACTTACTCGCTGCTGCCAACTATCTTGCTGAACACTACGCTGCGCCGACCCTGCTCATCGGTCATAGTCTGGGCGGCACGACCGCGCTCGCTTGTGCGGCAGATATAGAGAGTGTACAGGGTGTTGTGACCATCGCCTCCCCTTCCCGGCCTGCGCATGTGCTGCACCATTTCGGTGACACGCTTGCACTGCTGGAACAGGGCAACAGCGGCGACATCGAAGTGTCTGGGCAGCACTACACCATCAAACCACAGTTTCTGGACGATATACATAAGCACGATATGCAGACGACACTTGCTGCTCTCGCCAAACCGATATTGATCTTCACAATCAAACATGATGCACTGGTGGATACACAGAACGCACTGGACATCGAAGCATGGGCTGCAGGGGACACCACACTGATCACACTCGATGATGCTGACCATATCCTGTCTGACAGACAGGACACTGACTATGTCGCGCAGACTATCTCGGCATGGCAGCAACTGATATCGACAACCTAGCAACGCCATGAGGACACCATGCACCATTTACACTCTCTCAGCCTGCGACCGGCTCTGCTGATCGTTCTCGTGTCACTCTTTTCCTGTAGTGGTTCGCGCCCTGACGATATAGGCATCGTCGATTCCAGGCTCACAGCTTGTCCATCTACACCAAACTGCGTGTCGAGTGATGCAGATGACTCACAACACCATGTCGAGCCTTTTCTGCTTTCCGGCGAGATAATCGACTGGTCTGCTGTTGTCGAGCACGTACAACAACTTCCCCGCACGACCATCATCACCCGGACTGCAGACTACTTACATGCCGAATGCAGCAGTCTGGTGTTCGGTTTTGTCGATGATCTGGAGTTGCATCTGCGCCCAGACAACAGACTGATCGCGGTCCGCTCGGCTTCCCGTCTGGGGCATTCGGATTTCGGGGTGAACAGGAAACGTATCGAACAGTTACGCCAGTCACTCAAGGATGCAGGGTTAATCAGGTAGACTGCGAGGTCTGTCAATCCAGCCAGTACTCGACTTGTTGTAATTTCAGAAATGCTTCAGCCTGCTCACCCTGCAACATCGCCAGGGTCGATAACATGCCTGCCTCGACGCAGGTGGGGGCTGCAATACTGACGGTATGCGGTGCATTCTCCACCGGCCAGCCGGTGAGAGGGTTGAGTACATGGCTATAGCGCACGCCGTCTTTCAGCAGGTAACGGTGCGCATCGCCACTGGTCGCGATCGCACCGCGATATAAACGAAACATCGCGACCGCATTCTCTTTGCCGGTTATCAGGCGACCGACCGACCAGTAAGTGCCGTCCTGTTTGTCGGCACTGATCGCCAGGTCACCACCGAAGTTCACTAACACGCTTGAGCCGGTCAACTCACGCACCTTCTGCACACAGCGATCGACTGCGTATTCCTTACCGATACCCCCCAGATCGATCTCCATACCTGCCGGCATGGTCAGAGTATCGTGTTGCCATGTCACTCTGCTCCAGCCAACTTTGCTCAAGACCTCATCCACCGCTTCGACAGCTGGCAGCTTGTCACTGCCATCGAACTTCCATACTTTTCTGAGCACACCGGAGGTGATATCGAACAGGCCTTCACTCAGTTGGTACAGCTGATCGGCAAAGTCGATCAGGCGCGCGGTTTCCTCATCAAGCGGGACCGCCTCACCAGCTGCATGATTGATCTTGTAGATAAGGTTGTCATCGAGGTATCGACTGAACTTCTGCTCGATGCGCTTCGCTTCACCCTCAACAGCCGACAGAACCTGCTGCGCCAGCTCCGCGTCATCAAGATCCATCAGCACTTCACAGGGACTCGCCATCGCACTGAAGCTGCCACGCCAATAGTCGGCTTCGCGTTTTAATCGACTCGGCTCTGTCTGTTTTTCGCTCATAAAAAAAGGGCATCATTGCTGATGCCCTAACTTAAGTGATTACACTGTAGCGTGCAATCTACACTCTCACAACAATCACCATAATAGAGAATAATTGAACTGCAATATGATGGCATCCAGCCCCGGTGTCTCCTCGCCTGCCGGCACGGTACTGTCCGTTATGGTCTGCGTCATGACTTCAGCGCGCATGGAAAACTCGCTGTCATCGCTCAGTGGCAGGCCATACTTCAGACCGACCGTAACGGTGTCCGATGGCGCGAGACGGTAGTCGTTACTGGCAAAATCGACATTGACAGCCCCGGTGGCACGGTCGATATCGGTATCCACCTTCAGGTTATGACGATAGAAGTCCGCACCGGTCTGGGTGTAATAACGCAGATGCGGCACCAGATAGCTGCCATCCATCTGGTATCGGTATCTAAGATCCAGAGTATGCGAGGTGATACCCCAGTCGTCCGTGTAGAAACGATAGGACAGATTGATCACATCTTCTTCAAGATGGTGCACCGCACGTACGAAGAAGATATCCTTGCTACGTGAATCAGGGCGCTTCTCGAACAGATAGGGCATATCGTTCGCGTCCAGTGTCAACCAGTCACCCACTAATGGCGCGTTGGTCACCGGGTCATACACAGTCAACACATTGTTGTAGTCGTTGTGATAACCACTGGATGAACCATGTGTGTAGTTGAACTGCATCAAGGTTTTGCGATCGATCACCTGCGTCACACCCAGTATCAGATCGACCGAGGTACGGGTATCATCTGTGCCCACACGTTGTTGTGCGCTTCCGGCCTGACGCATCGGGTTCAGACCCAATGGTATGCCACCGATAGGATTGATGGTATCGAATGTGGTTGCCAGGCCAGCTGCCAACGTGGTGTTCTTGTTGTTCATCTCGTGCTCATACGTACCACTGAGACTCAATGATGTGTAATCGATCTCGTCCGACAGGCTTGCACCCAGCAATACACTGGATAGGCGCGTCAGTGGTTTATCCCATTCGGCTGTCAGTGCCACGCGAGAATCTCTGAATGTCGTACTCTTGGGTAACTCGCCCGGTTGCACGGTGTAAGGGGTATTACCTGAAGGGGTGGTGAAGGTCTGCACGACGGTGGACTTGTGCGCACCGTTCGGTGTAGCGCCTGTCAGTGCATCGGCGACGATCTGCAGGTTGACGAACTCGTCATCACCCAGGTCGATCCCGACACGCACACCTGGCTCAAACGCACTGACGCGACCATCACTCTCACTGTATATCAACACGGATGAATCGATATCCCATCTGGTCTCATTACCCGTATCGTTATCCGCAGCTTCGCTGACCGGTGCTGCTACTTGTAGCAGAGCACAGGCGGCAACACTCATCTGACCCTTGATATTCTTCAGTTGCATCCGCAGCCTCCCCCACCTACTCC
>WFUQ01000039.1 GCA_015484935.1 Gammaproteobacteria bacterium | reverse complement strand
TGTCGAGCACATAGGCGAGTGTCAGCGGCAGGTCATCGAGATAACGCGATTTTCCATCACGATAATTCAGCCGCGCGAAGATGCCCAGCACTTTCAGGTGGCGTTGTAATCCCATGAGATCAAACCATCGCAGGAACTGCTCACGATCGTGTTCGCAACCGCAACGCTGTCGATAGCTATCCAGCCAGTCTTCTACCTGTACTCTGGGCCACTGGATATAACAATCTTTGAACAGAGACACCAGGTCATAGGTGACAGGGCCGATGACCGCATCCTGAAAATCGATCACCCCCGGGTTATTCTCGTCAGTGCGCATGAGGTTGCGTGAGTGATAGTCGCGGTGCACGAACACCTGAGGCTGTTCGAGTGCGTTGTCACACAACAACCGCATGGTGTCCTGCAAGATCGACTGCTGTTCAGCTGATAGAGTGGCACCGAGATGGCGTTGCACATACCATTGTTCGAACAGTGCCATCTCCTGTGTCAGTTTTTTATCATCATAAGCGGGCAGGTCGGCTTCGATGGCCTGCATCTTTATCAGCGCATCGATGGCATCGGAATATAATGGCTCGGGTGTATCGTGCAGATGGTTGAGATAATCTTCTGTACCCAGATCGGATAACAATAAAAACCCCTGGCTCAGATCCTGCGCGATGACCTCGGGTGCATTGACACCTGCATCACGCAGTAATCGACTTATTTGGATGAAAGCGGTGCAATCTTCCTTGTCCGGTGGTGCATCCATGACGATCAGGCTGCGGTTCGCCTGCGTATCAACAAAACGGAAATATCGTCGGAAGCTGGCATCGGCAGAAGCCGGGTGGATCGTTCCTGCAGGATGATCGAATATATCGCCCAGCCAGTCTTCGAGCATGAGTCGTCGTGCATCATCGGCTTTCGGGGCAGCAGTCATAGGTAGAAACAGTGTCGCAAGGTTATAATACGCTGCATTCTAACAGTGTTATGGAAATGTGAAACAATGAAAAATGCAGTCGTGATAATAGGCATCGGTGAGATGGCCGGGGTATTTGCCAGAGGTTTTCTGCGTTCGGGGTATCCGGTATACCCGGTGCTGCGTGACAGCGATATGGCATCGATGGCCGAACAGCTCGACCCGCCCGAGCTGGTGCTGGTCGCCGTTGCCGAGTCTGACTTGCAGTCTGTACTGCATAGTATCCCGGAAGTCTGGCGTGACCGTCTGGTGCTGCTACAGAACGAGCTGCTACCTGCTGACTGGCAGAAACAGGCTATCGATCCCACTGTCATATCGGTCTGGTTCGAGAAGAAAAAAGGTCAGGATGCGAAGGTGCTTATCCCGTCTCCGGTCTATGGTCCCCATGCGGCGACCTTGGTCACTGCGCTGGCATCGATCGACATCGCCGCGCGTGAACTGGCTTCACCCGAGCAGTTATTGCATGAGCTGGTATTGAAGAATGTTTATATCCTGACGACCAATATCGCGGGCTTGCAGGTAGGCGGCAATGTAGGGGAGCTCTGGCAACAGCATCAACAACTGGCGAGACAAGTTGCCACTGAGGTGGTGCAGTTACAGGAGAAATTATGCGGGCAGGAGCTGGATACGGAGGGATTGATCCAGGGGATGCTGGTCGCCTTCGACGGGGACCTGGATCATGGTTGCATGGGCAGGAGTGCGCCTGCCAGATTGGAGAGGGCGTTGAAGCTGGCAGAAGAGAATGGACTGACCTTGCCGGTGATGGAATCGATAGGGCTTGGTGCTGTTGCTTAAGTATCTACTGGCAGGTGAGCAAGACCAAACTCAAACATCACCCTCCGATCAGAACCTTGGCAGGTTTCCCGTCCTCGATCCGGGTGGAGATCACGCCACCGTAGGTGATCTGCAGCCTGGAGTACACATCATCGAGATGCATCCTTAAAATATTCGCGGCCACTGCCCGGGCAACACCGGCATGGCCGATGATGAGGACATGCTGTCCGGCATACTGTTGCGCGATAGTTTCATATGCCTGCCAGACACGCTGACTGAAAACGTCCAGCGGTTCTGCACCGGCAGGACGATTGTGGATAGGGTCATCATAGAAATGATCCAGTGCACCGGGATCGTCTGCGATGATTTCTTCGGGCGTCTTGCCTTCCCATGCGCCGAAGCCGATCTCTTTGAGTCGATCATCGACGCTGAAATCGATACCGCGTTTTTCTGCCAGTGCTTCGGCGAATGCGCAGCAACGTTGCAGCGGTGAGCTGACGATATGTGTCCATGTGGTGATGTTTTCGACAGCACCCCACATCTGTTGCCAGCCAGTGTCGGTGAGCGGGTCATCGATACCATAACCGCGATAACGTCTGCCCCCTTCCGGTTCACCGTGCCGGATCACATCGATACGGGTACTCAACTGAACCAGCCTCCCAGCGTCAGCAGGGCGAGCAGTGCGACCCAGCACAACACAGCACGTACCACCAGATTACGCGCGGCCTGGATGCCGGCTATCTCATCTTCCACTTGTGTGTAACGCAATGCACCCAGCCCGATATTGACCAGCGTGTCGTAATTGGATATCGACAGATCCGATTCATAGGGTCTGTTCTTGTATGCCAGCACCGCGCCCTCAAAGTTGCCGACCAGTGCATAGGCGCTGGCCAGTAGTCTTGCGGGCAACCATGCCATCAGTGCCTGTACGGTATCGGCGAACTGACTCAGGCTGCCCAGTTGTTGTTTGCCGATGTGGGTGCTCAGCCTGAAGAAGACCGCGCCGAATGGTCCCAGCAGTACGAACCAGAACAACACGGAAAAGATCCGCTGGTTGGCAGTGTGCAAGATGGCGCGGGTTACGTCTGAGCCCTGTTGGTCGGGGGAGGTCGATGCCGCCTCTTCGGTGATGGCACCGGCGAGATGCAGGGCTTCGTCATCGTCACCCAAACGACGCGCATCGATATAGGCCTCGATATCGCTGCACAGACAATCAGGCCCCAGACAGTAGATCAGCACCGCGATGCCGAACAGAAAATAGGGGATGTTGAACACGATGCCATTCAGCAGGAAAGACAACAGCCCGAACGCGAGCAGGGGTACCAGCATCACCAGGAAGAACTTGATGGAGCCGGCTTCGATACCGATCAGTTTGTCGAGCACGCTGGTATAGTGCTCGAACCAGCCCAGATCGCGCAGGTCGTGCCAGTTGCGCAACATGCGATCGAGAAACAGTGCGATGATGATGGAT
>WFUQ01000038.1 GCA_015484935.1 Gammaproteobacteria bacterium | reverse complement strand
GTGTATCGAATGAAAATTTCACATCTTCCGCCAGCACCGGTTTGCCATTGGAGAAACGTGCTTTCGGGTTGAGATGGAAGGTCACCGATAACTGATCTTCTGCCAGCGAGAAATCATCTGCCAGCAGGCCGTATTCGCTGAAGGGTTCGTCCAGACTTTTTTCCAGCAGTGATTCGAACACGAGTTGACCGAGCGCACTGGCCGAGATGCCTTTCAACAGGAAAGGGTTGAGACTGTCGAATGTGCCGAAGCCGGACAGGGTCAGCTTGCCGCCTTTGGGCGCATCCGGATTGACATAATCGAAATGCTTGAAATTTTCAGCGTATTTGGGCGTATACCCCATCGCCATCGACGACACCGCATGGGCAGAACCGCCCGCGATAGCCAGCGCCAGCAGTAATGACAGTGTGGTGAAACTCCGAAACAGATCTGACTTCATTATTATTATTGTTTTCGCTTCAAAATCCGCATAACATTGTGCGCCTGAAAAGAACAACTCTCTGAACTGTCTTAAATCGGACAAGTCAGAACGACTCAAGTTTACAGCATTATCACGGGGAGACACATATGGGATTCATGGCAGGCAAACGCGTCCTGATATTTGGCGTAGCAAGTAACCGCTCAATCGCCTGGGGAATCGCAAAAGCGATGCAGCGTGAAGGTGCTGATCTGGCTTTCACCTATCAGGGTGAGCGTCTGCACGAACGTGTGGAAAAACTGGCCGGTGAGTGTGACTCGGATATCGTCATCCCCTGTAACGTCGAAAACGATGCCGACATCGAAGCCGTATTCGAACATCTGGACAATTACTGGGATTCACTGGATGTCATCATCCACTCTGTCGCTTTCGCTCCGAAAGAGATGCTGGAAGGTGATTATCTGGACAATCTGACGCGGGATGGTTTCAATCAGGCACACGACATCAGCTCGTACAGTCTGGCAGCCATCGCCAAGGCTGGTCGTCATATGATGCAGAACCGTGACGATGCGGCTATCCTGACCCTGAGCTATCTGGGTGCGGTGCGTGCATTCCCGGGTTACAACGTCATGGGTCTGGCGAAAGCGAGTCTGGAAGCGAATGTTCGCTATCTGGCGCACTCACTCGGCCCCGAAGGTATCCGTGTGAATGCGATCTCGGCCGGCCCGATCAAGACTCTGGCCGCGAAGGGCATCACTGGTTTCAACACCATACTCAGTCATGTCGAACAGAGTGCACCGCTGCATCGCAACATCACTATCGATGAAGTGGGTAACTGTGCTGCATTCCTGTGTTCGAGTCTGGCCAGTGGTATCACCGGTGAAGTGACTTATGTCGATGCAGGTTATCACACTGCGGGTCTGATGGGCGACACCACCAAGGCCTAGTTAATTCTGACTGACAGTAACCGCCGGGTGAACGATCAGCTTGCGGTTACTGTAATCTGGTCTGTTCGCCTTCCATACGAGCGACCGTCACCGCACAGGTGGAATCGCTGAACACGTTCACTGCGGTGCGACACATATCCAGTACCCGATCGACCACGAGGATCAGCCCGATCGCTTCCAGCGGGAGCCCTATCGCAGCCAGTATGATGGTGATAGCGACCAGGCTCGCTGAAGGGATACCGGCCACCCCTATCGAGGTCAACAGCGCGATCATCACGATGGTGAACTGTGTCACCATGTCCAACTGTAATCCATATGCCTGTGCGATAAACATCGCTGCGACACACTCATACAGTGCGGTACCATCCATATTCACCGTCGCACCCAGTGGCAGAGTGAAACCACTGACATGATTGGAAACGCCTGAGCGTTGCTCTACACAATCGATGGTGACAGGCAATGTGGCTGACGACGAACTGGTAGAAAACGCGGTCAATAATGCCGGCATCATGGCTTTGAAATGCAATGTCGGTCTGACTTTTGCGACCCACTTCAGGATGACAGACATCGAGATAAACATGTGGATCGACAGAGCGAGGATGACACTCAGGAAGAAATAAGCCAGAGGTTGAAACGCTTCGACTCCCGAAACCAGCACGACTTTGGTCACCAGTGCGAACACACCGATGGGTGCGAACTTCATCACCAGATTGGTCATATGCATCATGATATCCAGCAGCCCCTGCCAGAAACTCTTCTGCGTGGCCGCTCTCTCTGCATCCAGCTTGGTGATGAAAAACCCGAATATCAGACTGAAGAAAATCAGACCCAGCATCTGTCCCTGCGCCGCTGCAGACACGATGTTCGCCGGCACCATACGCAGGAACACTTCGGCTATATCACCTGCCCCCTTGTCACCGACTCTATCCAGAACCGCACCGGTATCAGCAGACAGACCGATACTCTCCCGGACCGGCACATCGTCGATGATGCCTGGCTGTATGATATTGACGATCACCAGGCCGGTGAGGATCGCCAGCAGACTGGTACTGGCATAATACAGCAGGGTTTTACCACCCAGCCGGCCGAGTTTATCGGATGACAGATCCATCATGCCGCAGACGATGGACGCCATCACCAGCGGTACGATCAACATCTTCAGTGCGTTGAGGAAGAGTGTGCCGAAAAAGGTGCAGACTGAAAGTAGTGTGACACCTGAAAACTGCGCTGACTCGTCGAACGATAAGCCGATGATGACAGCCAGAAAGAGCGAGATCAGTATTTGCCAATGTAACGCAAGTTTGTTCAAACTCATCTACGCATCCTGACCACGATTACTGATCAAAGACTTTCTGGTTTATATGTATCGTTGATTTATTTTTAAGTGAATCCAGCGTCACATTGAAATCTTCATTGGCGCGCGCTTTGAGGTAACGGCTTTTCACCTGTGCGACTATCTTCTCATCGACCTGTTCAGGCACACTGACTTTTTGCAGAATGATCAATGCGCCATCACCTGAAGCCAGA
This sequence comes from Gammaproteobacteria bacterium, assembly GCA_015484935.1. Taxonomy (GTDB): domain Bacteria; phylum Pseudomonadota; class Gammaproteobacteria; order SZUA-229; family SZUA-229; genus S139-92. The sequence continues at coordinate 10,189 of WFUQ01000038.1, read as the reverse complement.
TTGATATGCTGATAAACAGGTTCATTTTCAGCAGGTGGCTGCATCTCCAGAACAGTTTTAGCGATGAGCTTGTCTATGTTGCCGAGCGTACTCTTGCTGATAGTCTGTTTTTCCTGCAACTCGATTCCCGGTTTTACCAGATCATCGATAGTCTTACCCTGCTTCAACTCGGCGATGAGTTGCTCAGCGATCTCGCTGGTGATCTTCTCACCCTTGGCTATCTTGATCGATTCGACCACCTGATTCCTGACTGCTGACAGTGGTATCGGCGTAGCCGGTTGATGTTCTTTCACACGCAGCACCAGCACGTGGTCGGGTGCGATTTCGATCAGCTCGCTGTTCTCACCCTGAGTCAGTACCGCATCAGAGAACGTAGCGGCACGGACCGCCGGATTGTCACTGATACCACTACCCGACGTAGCAGTAAACGAATCGGTGGTTTTGATCTGCAATCCCAGTGCTTCTGCGACCGGCTCCAGACTGTCCGGGTTTTCATAGGCGGTGTTTGCCATGAGCTCACTGAGCTCATACAGTGCGCCGTCATTGGCATTGCGCTGCAATTCTTCGAGTAGCTGCGGTCGCATCTCGGCGAAGGTTTTCACCGGTTTACCTCGCACATCATCCAGCTTGATGAGATGCAGACCGAATTCTGTTTTAACGACATCACTGATCTGGTTCTTGTCCAGTGCGAACAGCGCGTCTTCAAACGGTTTGACCATCTGACCAACTTCGACCCAATCGAGGTCACCCCCTTCTTGTGCAGAACCGGGGTCCTTGGAATACTGCTTCGCCAGCTCGGCGAAATCAGCACCTGATTTCAGCTTGTCCTGTATCTCACTGATGAGAGCTTCTGCCTTGTCCGCGCCTTCATCCAGCGTGATCAGGATATGCCGCGCCTTGCGCTCTTCCTGTGCCTTGTTCGCAGCGAGGTAGTCGTCATACATGAGCTGTAACTGATCTTTATCGATCTCCTGTTTGGGCAGATCATCAACCGTAAGCTCGATATATTCTATGCTGGCTTTCTCCGGTGTCATGAAGCTACCGATACGCGACTGGTAATAGGCCTCTATCTCGTCATCCGAAACGCTGATATCGGATGCGAGTTTGTCGATGTTCAGACGTAACCAGACAAATTCTCTCTTCTGGTCATCCAGCTGAACGATCCTGCGCAGGTCGGCGTCGCTGACGATGGCCGAACTGGTGATCGCATCCTGCAGTTGCAACATGCGAAGCTCACTGCGATAACGCTGCTCGAACATCTGCGGAGTCATGCCCTGTGAAGCCAGTGCATTTTTGAAATACTCGTTATCGAATTTACCGTCACGCTGGAACAGTTTCATCATATTCGCTGCCAGCGCGTTGTCGGAGATGCGGTATCCCTGTTCGTAGCTACTGGTTTCCAGCACGGTGGTGTTGATTATCTGGTCAAGAGCCTGACGCTTGAGTATTTCGTCATCAGGCAGGTTATTGCTCTGTTGTTGCAGTTTCTGTCTGACACGGGTGGTCGCTGCATCCAGCTCACGGATCGATATCTCTCTGTCACTCACCGAGGCAGCGATGGTCTCATCCGCACCACCTATGTAGGACTGTATACCCCACAGCGCAAATGGAAGTGCGATGAGGGCGACGACCACGATACCGAGCCAGCCTTTAATACGCGCATTAATTGCTAACAACATAACAACAGATCCAGAAAATTATCAGGTGTAAAAGTTATCCGACGAAAATCGATATGGATTATACACGACCAGGACGGCTGACCTGGCGCGCACTTGTCGGTGTCGCTCACAGGTCATTCAGATGATTTCCTGAAAGATTTTTCGATTATGGTTTTCAACGGACAAAAAAAGTATGGCGGACCGGACGGGATTCGAACCCGCGACCTCCGGCGTGACAGGCCGGCATTCTAACCAGCTGAACTACCGGTCCGAAATTGGTGGGTGCTGAGGGGATCGAACCCCCGACATTCGCCTTGTAAGGGCGACGCTCTACCAGCTGAGCTAAGCACCCTGCCAAAAGAGCGCGCTAGTTTACGGCATCCTTCAATGCTTTGCCAGGCTTAAATGCAGGAACATTGGCTGCAGCGATTTTTATTTCTGCGCCGGTCTGAGGATTACGTCCTGTACGGGCGTTACGATGACGCACCAGGAAAGAACCAAAGCCAACCAGACTGACCTGGTCACCTTTCTTTAGTGAATCTGCAATTGAACCTAATACGGCATCCAGTGCACGTGTTGAATCTGCTTTAGACAAACCTGCTGCTTCTGCAACAGCGTCAATCAGTTCTGATTTATTCATTGAGAGTATCCCATGTTGAGGTGATTTGTTATTTATTATACCTTCAGTATCTAACCATCCAGCCTTGATAATGTTCGGCTGCACAAAGTACTGAAGACTTGTTATAAACCGTGATTCTATACCAGTCCACGGCTGACTGTGCGGTGATTAAGCAATATTTTTGATTGGAATACAAGCAGAAAATGTCACTTGATTTAGCGGAATATTTCCGGTGACGAAGCGTCCCTGCCCCTGAAGTCAGTCTACTTAGTGATGCCTGACTTCACTACCGGATTTTTTATTTTTACCACTTGTGCTTGTCTTTCTGTTACTTACATCCGATTCTTCAAGTGGTGTCGGTACTTTTTGCAAGGCAAGTTCCAGTACCTCGTCTATCCAGCGTACCGGCTTAACGTCGAGTTTAGACAGGATGTTTTTTGGTATCTCCGCCAGATCTTTCTCGTTTTCAAGCGGTATGATGGCCGTATCGATACCGGCACGGTGTGCTGCCAGCAGCTTTTCTTTCAGCCCACCTATAGGCAGAACCTCGCCTCTGAGCGTGATCTCACCTGTCATCGCCACGTTGGCTTTCACCGGTATGCCGGTGAGTACCGATGCGATAGCCGTACACATACCGACACCGGCACTTGGGCCGTCTTTCGGCGTGGCACCTTCCGGCACATGGATGTGGATATCTTTATCATCCAGAAAATCTTTCTGCAGACCCAGCGTCGCGGAGCGACTACGGATGACGGTCATCGCTGCCTGGATGGATTCCTGCATGACATCACCGAGCTGTCCGGTATGTGACAGCTTGCCCTTACCCGGCACCAGTGCTGACTCGATGGTGAGCAGTTCACCGCCTACTTCGGTCCATGCCAGGCCGTTCACCTGACCGATCTGGTCATTATCTTCCGCTACGCCATAGCGGAAACGTTTAACACCAAGATATTTCTCGATATTCTTCGGTGTCACATTCGCTGTTTTCGCTTTCGGGTCGAGCAGTACATTCTTCACAACCTTGCGGCAGATCTTGGCCAACTCGCGCTCCAGTCCACGCACACCTGCTTCGCGGGTATACAAGCGCACGATGTCACGCAGAGCTGCATCGCTGACCTTCAGTTCATCTGCTTTCAGACCGTTGTTTTCCATCTGCTTGGGTAGCAGATAGTTCTTGGCTATCTCGGTCTTCTCATCTTCGGTATAACCGGGAAGACGGATAACCTCCATACGATCGAGCAGCGGCCCGGGGATATTCATGGAGTTGGCGGTGGCGACGAACATCACATCGGACAGATCGAAATCCACTTCCAGATAATGATCGGCGAAGGTGTGATTCTGTTCCGGATCCAGCACTTCGAGCAACGCCGAAGCCGGATCACCACGGAAATCGGCAGCCATCTTGTCTATTTCGTCCAGCAGAAACAGTGGGTTACGGGTTCCTACTTTACACAGGTTCTGCACCACCTTGCCCGGCAGCGAACCGATGTAGGTGCGACGATGACCTCTTATCTCCGACTCATCACGCACCCCACCCAATGCCATGCGGGTGTACTTCCGCCCGGTGGCACGTGCGATGGATTGCCCCAGCGAGGTCTTACCGACACCCGGTGGTCCCACCAGACACAGGATAGGTCCTTTCAGTTTTTTCACACGCTGCTGTACAGCGAGATATTCGAGGATACGTTCCTTCACCTTCTCCAAGCCATAATGGTCATCGTTGAGGACTTTCTCAGCGCTGGAAAGGTCTTGTTTGATCTTGGATTTTTTCTTCCAGGGGCAATCAGCCAGCCAATCGATGTAGTTGCGTACCACAGTGGCTTCAGCAGACATCGGCGACATCATCTTCAACTTGTTCAGCTCACCGGTGGCTTTCTTCTTGGCCTCTTTGCTCATGCCCGCTTTTTCGATGCGCTGCTCCAGCTCTTCCACCTCATTCGGCGCATCTTCCATCTCGCCCAGCTCTTTCTGAATCGCTTTCATCTGCTCATTCAGATAGTACTCACGCTGGCTCTTTTCCATCTGTTGTTTGACTCGACCACGGATACGTTTTTCGATCTGTAACAGGTCGATCTCGCCGTCGATCAGACTCATCAGATATTCGAGGCGAGCATGCACGTCTGCGATTTCGAGGATCTTCTGTTTCTCGTCGAGTTTCAATGACATATGGGCTGCGATGGTATCGGATAAACGTGATGGTTCATCGATACCGGCAAGGGATGTCAGTATCTCGGCGGGCACTTTCTTGTTCAGTTTCACATACTGGTCGAAGGCACTCAGGATGGAGCGAGACAGGATGTCCAGTTCGCGCTCATCGGTCTTGCTACTGTCATCCAGCAGATCATAGCCGGCAACAAAAAAATCATCGGTCTCTACAAGGTCTTTTACCCGGGCACGCTGCGCACCTTCTACCAGCACCTTGATGGTGCCATCGGGCAATTTCAGCAGCTGCAGGATCGTTGCGAGCGTACCTATCTCATGCACATCGTCGACACCGGGGTCGTCTATATCGGCGCTGTTCTGTGCCACCAGCAGTATCTGCTTATTGTCCTGCATGGCTGCATCGAGAGCCTGGATCGATTTTTCTCGTCCGACAAACAGCGGGATAACCATATGGGGGTAGACCACCACATCTCGCAGTGGCAAAACAGGAACTTGTGCAGGAGGGGTATTTTCTAGATCGGAATCGCGGGTAGTGGCCATAGGTGCCTCATAAAGTTATCACTATGCCCGTACTATGGGGCTGAATTCTGCCAATTCAAGAGCAGAAGCGGCATCCTGCCTTCTATTTATTATTATGGTGCGCGTCGGCGCTTATTGCTCGTTGCTGAGCTGTTTTTTTTCGCCGCCTTCGTACACCAGATAGGGCTCGGAGTCACCGTTTATGACTGCTTCATCGATAACGACCTTGCTGACTCCTTCCGCAGAAGGCAGTTCGTACATGGTATCGAGTAAAACATTCTCCAGAATGGTGCGCAGACCACGAGCGCCGGTCTTTCTCGCCATCGCTTTTTTGGCGATAGCGAACAACGCGTCCTCGCGCAGATCGAGCTCGCAGTTTTCCATCTCGATCATCTTGGAATACTGTTTGGCCAGTGCATTTTTGGGTTTGGTAAGAATCGTGACCAGTGCCTCTTCATCCAGCTCTTCCAGCGTGGCTACGACCGGCAGACGACCGACGAACTCAGGGATGAGGCCGTAGTGGATCAGATCGTCCGATTCGAGTTCGGTGAGGATTTCGGAAGGCTGCCTGACATCCTCCTGACCGCGTACTTCAGCACCGAAACCGATACCGGTTTTTTCGGAACGATCACGGATCACTTTATCCAGACCAGCAAACGCACCACCACAGATAAACAGGATGTTGGCCGTATCGACCTGCAGGAACTCCTGCTGCGGATGCTTGCGGCCACCCTGTGGGGGGACCGATGCCACCGTGCCTTCGATCAGTTTCAACAAGGCTTGCTGCACACCTTCACCTGATACATCTCGGGTGATAGAGGGGTTGTCGGACTTGCGTGATATCTTGTCGATCTCATCGATATAGACGATGCCGGTCTGCGCCTTGTCTACATCATAATCACATTTCTGCAACAATTTCTGGATGATGTTCTCGACATCTTCACCGACATAACCGGCTTCAGTCAGCGTGGTGGCATCTGCGATGGTAAAGGGAACGTTCAACAGTCTTGCCAATGTCTCAGCCAGCAGGGTCTTACCTGAACCGGTCGGTCCGATCAGCAGGATATTGCTCTTGGATAATTCGATATCGTCTTTTTTGTGTTTGACTTCAAGACGTTTGTAGTGATTGTACACCGCGACTGACAGCACCTTTTTGGCCCGGTCCTGACCGATGACATAGTCATCCAGAATTTCGTTGATCTCCTGGGGCGTGGGTAATTTGCGGATCGCTGTGGTGGATTCCTCTTCCATCTCCTCGCGGATGATGTCATTGCAGAGCTCGACACATTCGTCACAGACATACACTGAAGGACCGGCGATCAGTTTTTTGACTTCATGCTGACTCTTGCCGCAAAACGAGCAATACAGCAGTTTTTCTGAATCGGTTCCTGTGGTGTTCTTTTCGTCGCTCATGCGTGCCTCTTAAAACGGTGCATTCGTGGTCTTACCTTGCCAATTTGAGGGCAATCTTGCAAGACCGATAGTCAGCAATTTTTGCTGCGTTATTCACATTATAGACAATCGCCCACGTTCAGGATTTCTTAAGCCATAAAAAAGGGAAAAGAATGTCAGGTTTCAGGTGTGAAAGACCTGCTTCCGACGAACGGTCGAAAGTCTGGTTAATCTACGACCAACTCGTAAAACCGGCTAAATCAGCCTCTTTTGTCGAGTACTTCGTCGACCAGACCGTATTCTACTGCGGTCTCTGCGCCCATGAAGTTATCGCGCTCGGTATCAGTCGAGATGGTTTCCATGCTCTGCCCGGTATGACCAGCCAACAGACCGTTGAGCTGTTCACGGATCTTCAGAATCTCGCGTGCATGGATATCGATATCCGATGCCTGCCCCTGAAAACCGCCCAGAGGCTGATGGATCATCACTCTGGAATGTGGCAGACAATAGCGTTTGCCCTTGGTACCCGCAGTCAGCAATACCGCTCCCATACTGGCAGCCTGACCGACGCACAGGGTACTGATGTCGGGTTTGATGAACTGCATGGTGTCGTAGATCGCCATACCAGCGGTCACCGAACCACCCGGTGAATTGATGTAGATCGAGATGTCTTTATCCGGATTTTCGGATTCCAGAAACAACAGCTGTGCGACCACCAGATTCGCCATCTGGTCTTCAATCTGTCCGACGATAAAGATGACGCGCTCTTTCAGCAGACGGGAATAGATATCGTATGAACGTTCGCCGCGCGAAGTCTGCTCGACGACCATAGGTACCAGACCCAAAGATTGTGTTTCTACTGCGCCTGAATTACCTGTGTTGAATCGCATTATCTCACCTGTGTGTTTATTCTATTAATATAGTGCAGAGCGACTAGGCAGCGGGGTTCATCACCTCGTCAAAGGTCTTCTCTACACTGTTAACTGTAGCCTGTTCTGCTACCCAGTCAACCACCATGTCCTCAATCACTAGAGTTTCGACACTTCTCATCAGTTGCGGGTTGCTCTTGTAGTAATTTACAAACTCGGCTGTGTCTTCATAATCTTTAGCCATCAGTTCGATGCGAGCATTCACCATATCGGCATCAGGTTGAATTTCAGATACTTTCACCAACTCTCCCAACAGCATGCCCAGCTGAACCCTGCGTTTCGCATCCTCCTGATAATCGCCGGCTTCCCGTCCGCCGGTACCGCTCTGCTTCTCGCTTTCTTCCAGCGCCTTGGCCTCTTCCTGCACCATCGCATCCGGTACTTCGATCGGGTTCGCCTGCAGCAGTTTATCCATCACCTCTTTCTTGGTGATGGCTTGTGTACGGGCGTTCAGTTCACGCTCCATATTGTCACGGATATCTTTCTTGAACTGCTCGACACCGCCTTCCTTGACACCGAATTTGGCAGCGAAATCATCATTCAATTCAGGTAACGCAGGCTCCTGCACATCGACGATCTTGATCGCAAATTCAGCTGTTTTACCTGCCAGATTCGCAGCGTTGTAGTCATCCGGGAACGGTACTTCAAAACTGAACTCAGCGTCTTTGGCTTTACCCAGCAAGTTATCTTCAAAGCCGGGGATCATGCTGCCGGCACCGAGAATGATATCCACATTATCGGCAGAACCTCCATCGAATACTTCACCGTCGACCTTGCCCACGAAGTTGACGATGACCTTATCGCCATCCTGTGAATCTCTATCGACGCCAGTCCAGTCTGAATGCTGCTTTCTCAGGGTTTCCAGCATCTTGTCTACATCACTGTCTGCAACCTTGGCCACCGTGGTTTCGATTTTCAGGTCAGCGACCGGAGCGAGTTCAACCTCGGGATAGATCTCGAATTCTGCTGTGTACTGCAGCGGTTCACCCGATTTGATGACCTCGTCTTTTATCTGCGGTGTACCCGCTGGTTTCAGATCTTCCTGTGTGACCGCATCCTGAAAACTTTTCTGGATGAGCTCACCCGCCACTTCGTACAAGACACGTTCGCCAAAGCGCTGCTTGACGACTTTCATCGGCACTTTGCCGGGTCTGAAGCCATCGATTTTGACGCTGGATTTCATCGATTGCAGACGATTGTCTACTTCGATCTCTACGGTTTCGGTTGGAACCTGTACAACAACTTTACGTACGAGCCCTTCACCCGCCTCAACAGTGACCTGCATAATGACCTCTAATTTACTAAAACTGTAATAATCTGGAAGAAAGCTGGTGCGAGAGGAGAGACTCGAACTCTCACGTCAAAGACACTGGTACCTAAAACCAGCGCGTCTACCAATTCCGCCACTCTCGCTCAGGGGGCGCATATTACCAAAAAAACCTGCAGGATGCGGAAATTGTATGGATTCCAACCCTGAATCACACTGGCCAGCGAAAACCACCGTATCTGCGGTTATACCAGTTTGAATTTCGATGCCGGTTTCTCGATCAGGATGAAGGAGATATGCGAGACCATGGTCACCATCAGCAAGACGATCCAGGCATTAAAGCTGGTATTGTCGAAATTGGCGAACGCATACTTCAGGATTTTTATCACCGGGGAATGTAACAGGTACATACTGAAACTGATCATGCCGAAATACCGCAGGAATGGATGGCTCAGAATCCGGCTCAAGCTGCCACGCCCGTTGATAGCCGAAAACAGCACCAGGCACCAGAGTACCGCATAGAGGATAAATTCCTTGTGGAAATAGCCGGTCGGAACCTGCCATGCCACCAGGGAAAACAGCGATGGCGTCATCAGGATGATGATCAATATCGCCACCCAGGCGAGGATATTGCTCCACGACCGATACCGGTCATTCAAGCCACCCGATTGATTGATCAGATATTGTCCGTAAGCCAGCCCCATACCCATAATAAAGATAGGGATATATGGCATCAACCTGTTATCGTTGACCTGTGTTTCACTCTGAGGGAAAAAGTACTGCGAGATGATCAAACCCGCTAGCAGGAATATAAAACCGGCAGCTCGATGCTTCTGCGAAAGCCACCAGATAGCCAATGCCACAAATGGCAGGATAAAGTAAAACTTGAATTCGACTGCGATGCTCCATGTCACCCCTTTTCCGTCCAGCAACAACAGATGCCGCACCAGCTCATCCAGCGACAACGAGAAAGGGATGCCGACATCCTGCACAGATAACAGCCTGGAGATGACCAGCGTCGAAGCAAAAACGACCAGAAGAAATAGAGTGTAGAGCGGATAGATTCTGAAAAAACGTCGTTGCCAGTAATGCAGCATCTCCTTCTTGCTGAAGATAGCCAGACCTTTGTTCAACAATGGCAACGTGAGCAGAAAAGAACTCAACAGGAAAAACAGAAAAACGCCCGACTTGCCGATGCCAGCGACATCCAGACCCGGTAACAGGAACCAGTCCCTGTGACTGACATGACTGAACACCACGATCAACACCGCGACACCCCGAGCGCCATCGAGGGCATCGACCTGAAAAGATCTGTCGGATATCTCTCTATGCAACATCGATGCTGACTCCTCTCATCTCGACACAAGCTACTACACGGTTTTTTACGCCCTTCAAGACAAGTATATTTTCAACACAAAGACGATGCAGACCGAAGGTTTACCACGGAAGGATTCTAGCCCAGCAACAGCGTTTTACCACCGGGAATCAGGAAATGAAAATCTCGCCTACCGGACAGGATGGGTGGCAGGAACGATAAAAAATTGGTGGACCTCAGGGATTGTTCGCCACATCCCTGTGGCTCACCCTTCACATTCGTTCAGGAGCCTGTAAATAATTCTGTGTAACTGCTCTGGTTAAACAT
>WFUQ01000037.1 GCA_015484935.1 Gammaproteobacteria bacterium | reverse complement strand
GAAGGTCTGAAGAAAGCGAAAGAGTCCTGGTTGACCATCGTGCAGATGCGTGAATACCAGTTGTTGCTGCAACATCTCAGTACGGTAGTGGAAGAGCAACAGAACAAGGTGGATATCAGTCAGAACAATTATGAGCAGGCAAGATCAGTGTGGAAGTTGAAACACGAACGCTGCGAGAAGCTCGAAAATCTGTATGAACAACTGCTGGCAGAACAACGTGAGCAGGAAGAAAAGGAATTCGAGGAAAAACAATCCGCTGGTACGAGTGGCTCATATCTGAAACAAGATGTGACCAGCGGCATAACAGGCAAACGACTCAAGACAGGCTGATGGGTAGCGGCAACGTACTATGACCAGAATGCCCGATAACGAAATGTTCTCAAACGATATTCAGATACACAGCTACAAAGGGGATGCAAGATGAGAAGTTCCAGACGTTTACAGCCGGTTGCCGATATCGCAAAGCATAGCGAACGCCATGCTGCCAGACGGCATGGTGATTCCTTGCGCGAACATCAGGAACAGCAACGACAGCTGGATGAACTGATCAAATACCGCGATCAGTATATGGACCGTTTCAAACAGGCGGGCGCATCGGGACTGTCCATCGTGCAGATGCGCGATTATCAGTTATTCATCACGCGTCTCGATCAGGCGATCGCACAGCAGCAGCAACTGGTATCGACAGGTGAACAACAATGCCAGCAGAGCCAGGCTAACTGGATAGACAAGCGTGGCAAGAGCGAGATGATCAACAAAGTCGTCGAAAATCGTGCTTTGACAGAGCAACAGCGCCTCGACAGACGTGAACAGAAAGAGCTGGATGATAGCCCGGCGCCGGTATCGCCGGAACGATAAGTCGGAGTTGGCATAGTGTTTGCTCATGTAATTACAAAACAACTGTAACGAGAAACGTGATGCCAGATATTACTGCCATAACAAGACCCGCTGATATATCGAAGCCGGGCACTAACCCCGCGACACAGAATCGTTCAAACAGCGCCAGCTCGCAGGCTGACGATAACAGGGATTCATTCGAGCAGTCATACTCAAAATTGAAAGCCGTCGAAAACAGGCGGGCAGACAGACAAGAGCGGGTGTCTGCGCAGGATAAAGGCGGCAATGCATTGCCGGATGAAAGCCGCTCCGGCGGCAATGATGCTCAGGAAGTGGCAAATACGCCTTACCGCGCTGCGACTGACGAAACCGGACAGCAGGTGTCGGAAGCGGATGGTGACGACTCCGTATTAAGCCTGACAACCACAGCAGAAAGAGACGCATCCAGTCCAGAAGACAAGTTATCCATTCTCGCATCGACGATAAACATACAGTCGAGTGTCGAAAAAGAAGGCGCAGGTTCCAGAATGCAACAGGCTGAGCTGGATATGTTGCAGGCAAAAGTAGACCATCTCAAGGCAGGCATCGCAACAGCGAAAACGGTGGATTCCGGGGCGCAGGCAACAGCTCCCGTGCCAGCAACGGTCCTGAGTGAGTCGATCAAATCTGCTCTCAAACCAGTCAGTACGGCCACGCCTGAACCCGCAGGTAGCACTGCATCGATGCAGGCGAGCGAACGACTGATGCCAGCAAACGACACTGCCTTGGATATGCTCGGTCTCAACAAGACAGATGTTCTGTTCAAACAGACGATGCAGAGGGCGGCAGATACCGGCATCGATATGTCTGCACTGAAGAACGGTATGCTCAATCAATCTTCACTGCCATCGACCAGTATCTCGGCTATGACATCGACATCAGCTCAGCCATTAGCAGGAGTGGAACTGTCTGGATTCATGCCCGCTAATACCGCCTCAGCGAATAACCTGGCTACACCACTGAGTAACAGCAGTGCTATCTATCAGGCCGACATCAATCAACCATTCGGCAGCGTCGACTGGAGTAAAGGTCTGGGTAAACAGGTCGTCATGCTGGTTAACCAGAACATACGCAGCGCTGAACTGCGTCTGAACCCGGCGAACATGGGTACGGTCGAAGTGCGTATCGATATGGAAGATGATCAGGTCAACGTCGCTTTCACCAGCCGTCATGCTGCCGTGCGTGATGCTATCGAAGTAGCGATGCCAAGACTTCGGGAGATGATGGACAGTAACGGCCTGAGCCTGGCTGATACGGATATCTCTGACCAGTCGTTCGCTCAACAGAGTGAGCTGGCATTTGCAGACAAAAATAGTGGTCGAGAGTCTGAGTCATCATACCCTGGTGCTATCGCTGTAGATGATGAAAACAGCAGTGCGATAAAACCCGTTACGATAAGCCAGGTCGAAGGTCTGGTCGATATGTATATCTAGCTATAGATCATCATGCCAGCACAGATTTCTCCACAACAGAGTGATAACCGACCCGGGAGTGCCAGCGGTGCAAACCTCAATCTGAAGATCGAAGATGTCTTGCAGTTGCAGCATCTGGAAGATCCGGAACGGGGACGCTATCACGTCAAGGTGATCGGCCTGTATGAAGGTATCGAACTGATCGTGACCGCGCCGCAGGCGAACGGGAATCTTCTGTTGCTGCGCGAAGGTCAACAGTTCATCGTGCGTTCCCTGTCGGGCAGACAGGTTGTCGGTTTCAATGCCGAAGTGATGAAGGTTTACATGAACCCTTATCCGTATGTGCATCTGCGTATCCCGGGTGGCCGACTGGAACATTTCGATGTGCGCAATGCCTATCGGGTCGATGTGTCATTGATCGCGGCTGTAAAACCACTGGAGAAAGATCTGCACGATGCCAGTCAGGTCGTCGACAACCAGAAGATAACAACCGTCTCGGTGGTCGATATCAGTACATCAGGCTGCCAGCTACGATCCAGCACCGAGCTGGACCCGCAGCTCACACACATCAGTCTGTCGGTCAGGATAGATGTCGCGCAACAGGTAAGGACGATACAGATACCCGCGGAGATATGCAGCGCACGAGAAGTGTATGATGAAGCGAAAGACAGTTTCTATCATCTCTATGGTGTCAAGTTCGAAGAGATGGAGGACGATAAACGCCTGGTCCTGTACTGCTATGTCTACGAGCAGATCGCCCTCGAGATGTATTCTGACTAGATTACCTACGAAAAACGCGAAGACAATACAT
>WFUQ01000036.1 GCA_015484935.1 Gammaproteobacteria bacterium | reverse complement strand
GTATCCATCTGCCCTTTGGGTGAACGTGCGATCAGTTTCAATATGTGGAACCAGTATCGTCCGGTGGTGCATGATGCCTGTGTCGGATGCGGTCTGTGTGTCGAGGTTTGCCCGCATCCGAGTCTGCCTATCCGGATCGTAGAACGCTCACAGGGTACAGTGATGAGGCATTCGATATGAACAGTGTGGCACGTCAAAAAAATATTAAAACTTTAGCCGCGAAGAACGCGAAAGGCGCAACTGGAAAGATATGTTTTACGTTATATGCGGCAAAAGGACTGTTTTTACTATGTGGCCGTTTGCTCACGCTGTTTCTGGTTTTCACAATACCTGCGCAGGCACACCATGTTCTCGGTCGCCCGGCCTACAGTCTGAACGAAGACTCCAATACCCCTCCGAGTATGCAGGTGGAGACACAGATAGGAAACTATTTCGTCACCTACATGGTGTTTCCGGCTTTCCCCAAAGCCGGTGAACGCGGACGGGTGAATCTGTATGCCACCCGTATCGATAACGGTGCAGCCTATAACGGTGAAGTTCAATTCAAGGTGAGAGACGACGTACTGTTCGGCGATGACAACAGCGAAACGCTCGGCAGTCAGTTACCGGATGACAATGTCTATCGTCAGGGCTTCGTGTTCAGCAACGACGGGGATTACATCATCACCGCAGAGTTCACCGATGGCGGTGAACCTTACATCATCGACTTCCCGTTGCGTATCGGTTCGCCTGCCTCGGTCGGCCCTATCGGTATCGCAGTCGGTGTTATCGTGTTGATACTGGTCGGTGTCAATCTGGTGCAACGCAGACGACTGCTACCGGCGAAGCTGCGTAATGCACATGAAGAGATGAGCGGGCGCTGATCATGACCATGACCCACCCTGGCCTGCCAGAGTATTGGGGAATGATCATCATGGTCTTCATCTCCCTGGCTGTACTGTGGGTGCTGTTTTCACCGACACCGGCGACGGTACGCACATCGGTGTTCAGTCTCGCCAGGATACCGGTGATAGGGAACGGCATCCGCGCGATCACCGCAAACCGCTGGTTGTTGCTGTCACTCAAATTTGTCATGGTGGGCTTTTTCCTGCTCATCATCTTCGCAGGCTTGTTCGGCACGCCCATCCCGGAACGCAACATGGCGACAGTATTGACCTGGAACCTGTGGTGGTCGGGTCTGGTATTCTCGGTTTTCTTTCTGGGTTCGGCATGGTGCGCTGTTTGTCCCTTGGATGCGATATCGCAATGGCTGGTACGCCGAAAACTGTGGCGACGCGCCCATCCCGACAACAGTCTCAATCTTAAAGTCCCCAGATGGATGGCTAATGTGTGGCCGGCACTGTTCATGTTCATCGCACTCACCTGGCTGGAACTGGGGGTCGGTATCACGATCAATCCCTATGCGACTGCTGCTGTCTCTCTACTGATGGTGGTATTGGCCACCGCTTCGCTTGCGATCTTTCAGCGTAAGGCGTTCTGCCGTTACTTCTGTCCGGTCGGTCGCACTGTCGGTTTCTATTCGCAGCTGTCCCCCATCGAACTGCGCCCGATCGACAACGATGTCTGTGCCAGCTGCAAGACGCTGGACTGCTATCACGGTACTGAGGAAGTCGAACCCTGTCCTACCTGGCTGGTGATGGGTCGTCTGAAGCAGAACAGTTATTGCACATCCTGCGGTAACTGCACACAGAGTTGTCCACATGAAAACATCGCCTGGCGTTTTCGTCCGCCCAGCGTCGAAGCCTTGCATAGCGGTCGTCCACACTGGGATGAATCCTGGTTCATGATCGGTCTGCTGGCACTCACCGGGTTTCATGGTCTCACCATGATGCCGTTCTGGGAAGTGTGGATGAGTCAGTTGGCGCAGACTATCGGCGACTCCGGGCGATTACTGTGGAGTTTCACCATCGGACTGGTCTCCTGCCTTGCCGTCATCGCAGCGATCTACGCTCTACTGGTCGAAGCCACCCGCAAGCTTACTGGCACACAGCTTGAGTTCAGACGCCTGTTCGCTACTTTCGCCTTCATCGCGCTGCCACTCGCCTTCGCCTATCACATGGCACACAACCTCAACCATCTGATACGCGAAAGTGTCGGACTGGGCGAGGTGTTCATGAACCCTTTCGGCACAGGTACTGTCCCACTCAGCATGATGGAAAAACACGAACGTCATATCACTATGTGGATGTCACAGGATGTCTTGTTCGCGATTCAGGCCGGCTTGATGATCTTCGGTTTCTGGATCGCCATCCAGGTGATACGGCATCGCGGTGCAGCTGTGCTGGTGAACGATGATCGTCTTGCCGGTGCCAAATTATTACCCATGCTAGTGTTCGCCACAGGTATCACCGGTTTCCATCTCTGGTTGTTGATGCAACCGATGATCATGAGGATGTGAACCATGGACCGCAGAAATTTTTTCAGAAAAGCCTTCAATGACAGCGGTAAAGCCGTGGTCAAACATGTGGCGAAAAAAGCACGACACTCTGCAAGCCGCTGGATACGTCCGCCGTTCGCATCTGATGAACTGACGTTTCTGCTCGCCTGCACACGTTGCGATGCCTGCATCGAGGCTTGTGACTACGATGTCATATTCAAACTGTCGCCCCGTCTCGGCGCCAAAGTCGCTGGCACACCTGCACTGGATCTGCTGCACAAAGGCTGTCACCTGTGTATAGACTGGCCGTGCGTGAACGCCTGCGAACCGGATGCATTACGCTTACCGGATGCAGAAACAGTCACCGCGCCGAAGCTGGCGGCAGCCCGTATCGATACTGCAGCTTGTCTACCTTATAGTGGTCCGGAATGCGGTTCCTGTGCCGGGAGCTGTCCGGTACCCGATGCACTACTGTGGAATATGCAGCGACCCGAGATAGATGATGCAACCTGTGTCGGTTGCGGTCTGTGTCGCGAAGCCTGCATCCATGATCCTTCTGCTATCGTTATCGAATCACTCTTCAAGAGCACGACCGACGAGACGACATCGCCACAGAAGGTCGCCTCATGAACGAGCTGGTCACATTCTCGACCAGCGGCATCTGGATGATCGCCGTACTGTTTTTCATACTGGCACTCGCCTATTCATCGGTGGGTCTGGGTGGCGGTTCTGCCTACACGGCCAGCATGGTCGTACTCGGCTTTGGCAGCCTCAGTATCCCGTTCATCAGTCTGACGCTGAATCTGCTGGTGACTACCCTGGGTAGCTATCACTTCATAAAGGAACGGCATGCTCGACTGCACCTGATCCTGCCGTTTCTGCTCACGTCTATCCCGATGGCCTACCTCGGTGGTGCCCTGCATCTGCCGACCGCTGTCTTTCACTGGATATTATTCGCCTCACTATCGATAGCGGTGTTACGCATCTATTTCTGGCGGCATACGGCTCTGCAACTCGCGCTCGCTCCCGGCACTAAACTGGCTGTCTCGCTACTCGCTGGCTCTGTTCTGGGGCTGATAGCCGGTATCGTCGGTATCGGTGGTGGTATCTATCTGGTTCCTCTCATCATCATCCTGGGACTGGGTAATGCCCATCAGGCAGCGGCCTGCGGTGCCATCTTTATCTGGATGAATTCAGCAGCCGGACTACTATCGAGGTTACAATACAACCAGATTGACCTGACACCCTATCTACCGCTATTGCTGGCAGTCATCGCAGGTGGCGCACTGGGCTCATATGTGGGCTCGACAAAATTCTCCGCTAAAACCGTGGAAAAAGTACTGGGTTTAATCGTCACCACAGCCGTATTATTGCTTGGCAACAAGTTGATAGTCAGCTGATGGACACCTGAGCGCAGGCAATCGATATGCAAACGATGGAAAATACAGACGTGAAACAGCAATCCACTGACAATCTGAAGCCAGAACTGATCGACCCGTTCGGTCGTCGCATCGAATACCTGCGCCTGTCGGTCACCGACAAATGCAACCTGCGTTGTTTCTACTGCATGCCGGAACACTATAAAGATTTCGAACAACCTGACAATTGGCTGACATTCGATGAGATAGAGCGCGTCATCAAGGCGTTCACCGAGCTGGGCGTAGCACGTATCCGCCTCACCGGTGGTGAACCGCTGGTACGCAAGCATCTGCCCGAACTGGCGAGCAAGCTTCATGCCCTTCCCGGACTCGAAGACCTGTCACTCAGTACCAACGCGACCCTGTTAGGCAAACAGGCCGATGCGCTTTACCAGGCCGGTGTCTCGCGTATCAATGTCAGCCTGGACAGCCTCAGACCCGACCGGTTCAGACAGATCACCGGCGGTGAACTGCAACCGGTACTGGATGGCTTGATCGCAGCCAGCCATGCCGGGTTCAGACCGGTCAAGATCAATATGGTCGCCATGCGAGGCATCAACGACGACGAGTTCGAGGACATGGTCGAATTCTGTCTACAGCACGATTTCACCCTGCGCATGATCGAGACCATGCCGATAGGTGATACCGGCCGCAACGCCAGCGACCATTACCTCGACCTGCAACAGGTCAAACAGCGACTGGCAGAACGGTATGAGCTGATACCCGGTGTCATGCCCGGTGGCGGGCCTGCGCGGTATGTACAGGTGAAAGGCACGGATCTGCGCATCGGCTTCATCACACCTATCTCACAGCATTTCTGCGAGACCTGTAACCGGGTACGCCTGTCCGTCGATGGCACACTCTATATGTGTCTGGGACAGGATGACAAAATGGAGCTGCGCCCCTTGTTGCGTAACGGCATCAGCGATGATGAACTGAAACAGGCAATCATCACCGCCATAGCGCGCAAACCCGAGAAACATGAGTTCAATAATCGCCCTGAACAAGTGGTCAGGCTGATGAATATGACGGGTGGATAAGCTTCTTTCTGGTTTGTTTAGCTAATAATCACTACGAGATCACAGTACTCCCTTGGTTCACCTGCCCCGCTATCTGTCACGGAGCAGCATACAATAAAATCAATGGCTTACGGAATTATCAAGATTAAAATGGTTACTATTCATCCATATCAAGAGGTAATCGTCAGCATATTTGACACTACCGCACTCAGTATAAGTATAAAATAATATATAAATATATTTTATTTTCAATCACTTACAAATATATGATGACATTTTGACCAGTTTTCTGGAATTTTGTGTGTCACATTCTCTAACACATTTGAAAGCTGTAGCACGACACAATACAAACTCATAAGCTAACTCATTGTTTCTATTGGTCAATATATTATCTGGCACATTAACTGCTTATAACTCAAGTATATTTGAACAACCGTTTTGTTCGCAGAACGGTTTTTATAAACGATACTGACTAAACTCAGGAAATTATTAACGGAATCGACATGAAAAATTTACTACGCATACAGGCAATAATAGGACTTGCGCTCACATTGATGGTGAGCTCTGCCAATGCAACACCCACGCTGTTCTTCGATGGTGATATCGCCTACACCGCTTCATCCGGTGAGCTGTCAGGCCTGGCAGATGTCATCGATAGCGATGATATGTCTGCCTCACTCGATCTGCCCGGCACACTGGATTTCGTGGTCTCATTCTCCTCTGTCGATAGTCTCACATTCCCGGGCATAACCATCGCCGAGTTCGCCGGCGATGCACTGTCGGATGATCTGATCATTATGGATGCCATGGCCAACGTACTGTTGACAGGTAACTTTGTCTCATTCGAAATCCGTGGTGCCAATACCCGGGATTTCGGCATCATCAGCAGCGCCTTCGAGATCAATGGTGGCAGTCTGATGTCTGATTTCAGCACAGGTAATATCCTGGCACTTCAATTCAACATGTCTTCTGCATTTTCAGAAGACCTGTTCAGACAGGACTTCGACGGCCTGATCGATGGTCGTATGACATTCGAATATGCCGCCACACCTGAACCATCTGTACTGGTCATATTAGGCATGGGACTGGTACTGGTCGGATTCGCCAACAGTAACCTGAGAAACCGTATAACAACAAAATTATAATTATGATCTGCGGCTGAGCCACTAGACCGGCGATGCTGCGACCACTATATGAGTAAATATTTAAAAGAGGATGTAGGACAATGAGAACCGGAAAATTTGTAACTAAATTACTATTGGCGCTGACACTCGCGCTACCGACACTGACCAATGCGGCAGTGATACTTCCCGCTCTGGATATACAGTCACAGACCGGTGATACAGGTGCCAGCCTGACTGCGACCACATTCGATATCGATGCAACTGCTATCGCTATCATCTTCGATGGCGCACCTGATCAGGTGATTCCTGATGAGATATTCACGTTAAATTCTACCGGTACCTATAGTGGTAACGTTGGTCTTGCTGAAGGCGTCTTCAGCGGTACATTCTCCGTAGGCAGCTTGCTCTCCGGTAGCTTCGGCAATCTCGAAGTAGACAACCTGGGCGCTGGCTTCTACTCGTTCTCGGCGGATGTTAGCTACACAGGCGGTGACCTGGCAGGTTCTCTGCTTACCGGACGTATCGAAGGTGATTTCAGTGACCTTCTGGGAACCACAGCGAAAGTCGGTCAGATAACCGTAGTTCCTGTTCCTGCAACAATCTGGTTGTTCGGCTCTGGCTTGATTGGTCTGGTCGCTGTTTCACGGAGAAAGCAGTCTTAAAATAAACAGACTATAAAAAATTCTCATTGTAAAAAGCCCCTGTCATACGACAGGGGCTTTTTTATGTGCCGCTATTTCTTCTACTGAAGATTAGTATCTACAGGTCCAACAGCAACTTCAAAGGCACTCGCATACCGGCGATCTTGCATGCCTGCTGCCCGTAACCATAGGGGAACATGTTATAGACATATTTACGTGTCGCCTTCTCCTTGCCATGACGTTTACGCAACTCCTGAAGCAGTCTGCGGTGTTCAGGGATACAGGAGTTCCATTCATAGTGCTCTCGCACGAAGTGGATCACTTCCCATACGTCTTCCGTCAGTTCGATATTCTCTTTGGCTGCGATCGCCTTAGCCACGTCCTCATTCCATTGTTCCGGATCAAGCAGGTAACCCTCTTTATCCAGTTCTATCGTCACATTATTTACCAGCATAACTTGTTACCCTAACCTGTAAAGATGCTACGGAATTGCGCGATCTTCTGTTTCAACGTAGTAGTCCTGATCGTCTCAATGAGTTCTCTGACATCGAATGCATGATGCCCTTCGTAAGCCACACCGAGCTGAGGCATGTCAGCAAGACCCGTCTCTCTGGCATGTTCGACGAAGCCTTCATTCTTCCAGAAGAAAGCACCTGGCATGGTGGTCGGAATCACCACCACGTAGAACAATGCGCGGCTGATGATATTACTGACGACGAGAACAGCTGTGAGCAAGACGAACATCCAAACCGACTCTGTCTGCATGAGCAACATAGAGGCAGCCAGTAACAATGCCGCTACCAGTAACGCATTACGTAACCAGTAAGCATTACCATAACGTGTAGTCTGTAAGAAGAACGAAGCTGCACCTTCACTGCTGCTCGCATACAAACTATTGGCATGACCAGCCAGACCGACCAGTTCGAGTAAAACACCCGAAATGATCATGACCAGTAAGGCAGCCATCAGTACCGGTGTCATATCTGAAACCAGTAACACGATACTCGCGAGCAATGCCGCACCCAGTGTCAATCCGGTTGCGATAAAACTGGCAGCGGTATACCAATGATTCCAAAACGGCCGCGCTTCGATACGATATAGCTTATACATGAAATAACCACCCAGACAGGCGCCAGGCACAGCCACCGCAGCAGATACCATCTGTAATACTCTGGTCACATCGTTATCGAACAGCGCAAAAAAACTGAAGCCGAGCAGACCGGCATAGAATGCAGAGACACCGGCTATCTCACGACTGACCGGTGAATGC
>WFUQ01000035.1 GCA_015484935.1 Gammaproteobacteria bacterium | reverse complement strand
CCGGCACGACCCGAAGGGTGAGGCGCATGGACGCGCCGAATAACGAGCACGCAGCGTGCTCCTTTGACGAAACAGTGCTCTTAGTCACAGCACATGAAAAATAGATTTTAATCTGGAGAGGTGTCCGAGTGGTTGAAGGAGCACGCCTGGAAAGTGTGTATACGTGAAAACGTATCGAGGGTTCGAATCCCTCTCTCTCCGCCATTCACATCCACATGACGAAACGCCTGTGAGCAAACTTTCATACGATGCCATCACGTCGCTGGATAGACGCTATCTCTGGCATCCCTATAGTGCTTTATCACCACAACAGATTAATTATCCGGTCGCATCTGCACAGGGTTGCACGTTAAAACTGGCCGATGGCAGAGAACTCGTCGATGGCATGGCTTCGTGGTGGTGTGCGATACACGGGTACAATGTCCCCGAACTGAATACCGCCGTCACCGAACAACTCGATGATATGGCGCATGTCATGTTCGGCGGGCTGACACATCAACCGGCAGCTCTGTTGGCAGAAAAACTGGTTTCGATCACGCCGGAAAATCTCCAGTCTGTTTTTTTCTCGGACTCCGGCTCCGTCTCGGTCGAAGTCGCGATGAAGATGGCGATGCAGTACTGGCACAGCAAAGGCCATCCGCATAAACAAAAGTTCGCCACGGTCAGAAACGGCTACCACGGTGATACCTTCGCTGCGATGTCGGTGTGCGACCCGGTCACCGGTATGCACAGTCTGTTCAACGACACGTTGACACCCCAGTTCTTTGCCGAACGCC
Organism: Gammaproteobacteria bacterium; assembly: GCA_015484935.1. GTDB lineage: Bacteria > Pseudomonadota > Gammaproteobacteria > SZUA-229 > SZUA-229 > S139-92. Next base: position 2,009 of record WFUQ01000035.1, on the reverse strand, counting down.
CGGCCTGTCGTTTTGGAGAGAGCTGTGATGGCGACGATATCCTCTCACTGAAGACCATACTGCAGGCGCATGCAGACGAGATCGCCGCTGTCATCATCGAACCCGTGGTGCAGGGCGCGGGTGGGATGTGGTTCTATTCGGCCGATTATCTGAAACAACTTCGTGCGCTGTGCGATCAGCACAATGTGCTGTTGATTCTGGATGAGATCGCCACCGGTTTTGGTCGCACCGGCAAGTTATTTGCCTGTGAACATGCCGGTATCGCACCGGATATCATGTGTGTCGGCAAGTCGCTCACAGGTGGTTATATGACGCTTGCCGCCACTCTGAGCAGTAGCGAAATCAGCCAGAGCATCAGTCAGGGCGAACCCGGCATCTTCATGCACGGTCCTACCTTCATGGCGAACCCGCTCGCCTGTCATGTCGCGCTTCGCAGTATCGAGTTGCTACTGTCCTCACCATGGCAAGACCGTATCGATGCCATCGAACAACAGTTACGTCGTGAGCTCGCGACATGTGAAACCAGCCCGCAGGTACAGGATGTGCGTATACTGGGTGCGACAGGTGTCGTCGAGATGAAACAGGCTGTCGATATGCATAGGCTGCAACGACGTTTCGTCGAGCTGGGTGTCTGGATAAGACCGTTCGGTAAACTGATCTATCTGATGCCGCCGTACATCATCAGCAGCGAGCAACTGAGCAGATTGACTGCGGCTATCCACTCTGTGGTGAAGGATTTTTAACTGCCTTGTTTATACGCTACACTGTATTAACGGACACAGCAGAGCAAGTATCATCCAAGTCAAAAAAACATTATGTAAGCCCTTGTTTATCTCACTGGCGGCAATCGTCGCGCTGGTGATTTTCAGCTTTAATGTCCTGCCGAAATATTTCAGCAAACCGCTGCTCGAGCAGGTCATAGAAGACGGCAAGCTGGTCATACTGACACGCAACAGTCCGACTACGTATTACCAGAGTTCAGACGGTCCGGCTGGTCTGGAATATGACATGCTCAGGATATTCGCCGATGAACTCGATGTCGAGCTGGAGGTCATCCCTACCAATACGCTCAATGAACTGCTTGCCGGCGTCGAGAACGGTGTCGGCCACTTTGCCGCAGCCGGGCTTACCGTCACCGATGACAGGAAAGAGTTCTTCCGCTTCACCCCGAGTTATCAGGAGATCACCGAACAGCTGATCTACAACAAGTCGCATAAACGGCCAAAAACCGTCGAGCAGCTTATCGGTAGCAATATCGAAATCGTCGCCAACTCCAGTCATGTCGGCACACTGGTCGCATTGCAGGAAGAATACCCTCAGCTCACATGGAAAGAGAACGATCATCTGGAGAGCGAAGAGTTACTTCAGATGGTGTCAGATGGTGTGATCGATTACACCATCGCAGATTCGAACGAGTTCCTGTTGAAACAACGCTTCCTGTTGAACCTGAAAAGTGCTTTCGATATCAGCCCACCCAGGCCATTGGCATGGGCTTTCCCCATCAGTGAAGACGACAGTCTGTTCGATGCCGCAGCGAAATTTATCGAACGTATCAAAGCCGATGGCGACCTGACCCGGCTCATCGAAAAAAACTACGGACATGCTGACAACCTGGATTATGTCGGCACGGTGGTATTCCGCCGCCACATGGCGAAACGTTTACCTGAATACCGCGACATGTTCATCGAAGCGGCTGAAGCCAACGGCCTCGACTGGCGGATGGTGGCTGCTATCGGTTATCAGGAATCACACTGGAATCCGCGTGCGGTTTCACCCACCGGGGTGCGTGGCATCATGATGCTCACCCAGCGTACCGCAGCCGATCTCGGTATCAAGAACCGGCTCGATCCGAAGAACAGCATCACCGGTGGCGCTCGTTATTTCGCTCAGTCCAAAAAACGGATCCCCGCCGATATCCCCGAACCTGACCGCACCTGGATGGCACTCGCCGCCTATAACGTGGGTTTTTATCATCTCGAAGATGCCCGCAAGATCACGGAAAAACGCGG
>WFUQ01000034.1 GCA_015484935.1 Gammaproteobacteria bacterium | reverse complement strand
GCTGCGTATCATCATCGGGATTGATGAAGTGAGTGAAATCGAGGTTGTTACGTGTGCTGACATAAGACTGGTCGATCGAAAGCACAAGTGGATCAGTGCCAGCGAGCGCCGGGTTCAGTGTTGACAGATCGATAGGTGAAGCCTGTGATGCGTCTTTCTGTTGCAGATAATTATAATAATATTTTACGACGAACGACTGTTTCGAATCGATGGTACTGTCCCACCGGATGAACTGGTGTGCTGAAATATCATCGATAACGCGACGGGGTAGTTTGGGTATGGCTGACGGACGTAGTGTCGCTTCTGTATTCTGTCTGGTATCACCATAGGAACCCTGATAGGTGATCTGGTTTTTCTGATCGAGCTGGTAGTCGATCCGGTAATCGATAACGCCTGCGCTGACATCGTCAAACACATCGCCACCACCGGCACGCTCCTGACCATCGTCTTTGACTTTTGAGACTGTGACACGGTAATCCACATCGTCACTGCTACCGCCGTAACGGTATGTGGCATCGAAGATACCGCGATTACCTGCGTTGATTTTGACGAAGTGGTCCTGGTCTTCAGATGCACGGCGGGTGATGATGTTGATGACCGCCTGAAACGAGTTGGAGCCATAGGTGCTGGCGTTCGGTCCATGCGTGACTTCGATACGCTCGATATCATCGACGGTGATCGGGATGTTGTACCAGTTGACGCCCCCGAGTAGCGGGTCATAGATTGTGCGACCATCGATGAGTACATTCATCTGCCGTGAATACTGGTCACTGTGGCCATGATAGGCAACCACCAGCAGAGGTTTGTCACCGAAGTCATTGACTGAATGTCCGACTACGATGCCGGGTACCAGTCGCAGCGCATCGGGTATGGTTCTGGCGCCGGTCGCTTCGATCATCTGTTTATCGATGATGGAAATCGTCAACGGTGATTCTGTCGTATTTTGTTCAAGCGTATTGGAAGATAGTACAATGGGCAGTTCATCGAATGCATCAGTCAGATTTTCCGTTACGGCCTGTGCAGCTGAAACGAACACACTGACCGAGGTCAGTGTTAGAACCTCGATGATGTTTCTGGTTGCTGTCTTGACGGAACCGAATGAACGGGAAAGTGGTTGTCTGTGCTGCATGCAGATATACTTCTGAAAACTGATCCGAATTGACCCTGAGTTTACCAGCTTGCGGTTACTTCATCACGAAAATTATAATTAAGTTGTTGATTATGAAGGAATCACCATTTAAAACCCTCGCCGATTATGTCGGTAATACACCGCTGGTACGTCTGCAGCGGATGACGGCTGGACGTAATAATACGATTCTGGTGAAGCTTGAAGGTAACAACCCCGCAGGTTCGGTCAAAGACCGACCGGCACTGAATATGATATCGAAAGCGCAGCAACGTGGTGATATCCAGCCGGGTGATACCCTGATAGAAGCGACCAGTGGTAATACCGGTATCGCACTGGCGATGGCAGCGGCGGTGATGGGTTACAAGATGGTACTGGTGATGCCGGATAATATGAGCAAGGAACGGCGTGCTGCGATGAAGGCTTACGGTGCTGAACTCATCCTGGTGACGCAAGAACAGAGTATGGAAGGTGCGCGTGATCTCGCATTGGAGATGCAGGCAAAAGGCGAGGGTAAGGTGCTCGACCAGTTCAATAACCCGGATAATTCAGACGCGCATTACCTGACGACCGGTCCGGAGATATGGCGACAGACAGATGGCAGGATAACGCATTTTGTGAGTTCGATGGGTACCACCGGTACCATCATGGGTACCTCGCGCTATCTTAAAGAAAAAAATCCGCAGATCCAGATCGTAGGGGTGCAACCGGAAGACGGTTCGCGTATACCGGGTATCCGCCGATGGCCGAAGGAATATATGCCGGGAATCTTTGATGGCAGCAATGTCGATATCACGCTGGATGTGAACCAGGCGCAGGCCGAACAGACCACACGTGACATGGCGATCGAAGAAGGTCTGTTCTGTGGTGTCTCGTCCGGTGGTGCACTGGCTGCTGCACTGACGCTGGCTGAGACACTGGAAGATGCCGTCATCGTTTCCATCGTCTGCGATCGTGGTGATCGTTATCTATCGACCGGTGTGTTCCCCGCATAATATTCATCTTTTATTTTCCGATTTTATTTTCCGGTGAATCGAAACCGGATATATCCCGAACAGGTTGTTAAATACCATGGCTGAAAAAAAACGCCGCCGCAGACGAAAACGTCTGCCAGAAGATATCATCGAAACCACGATCGAATCGTTATCGAACGAAGGCCGAGGCATCACACATATCGATGACCGTGTTGTCTTCGTGGCGCAGGCGCTGAAAGATGAACGCGTCAATATCCAGTACACCCGTTACTCGAAGAAACTGACAGAAGCAAAAACCGTTGAGGTGCTGGAGGCTTCGCCGGATCGTGTCGAGGCCCGGTGTCAGGCATTCAGTGTCTGTGGTGGTTGCAGTCTGCAACACATGTCACACGCGTCACAGATCGAGTTAAAACAGCACTCTTTACTGGAGCAGTTGCAGCATATCGGCAAGGTGACCCCTCAGACCGTCCTTGAACCGCTGTTGGGTCCGGTCTGGCAGTATCGGCATAAAGCCCGACTGGGTGTGCGTTATGTGCCCAAAAAAGGCAAGGTGCTGGTGGGTTTTCGGGAAAGAGGGACTTCCTACATCACCGATACCAAACAATGCGAAGTGCTGCATGCCAGTGTCGGTATGCAGATTCAGTCTTTGTCCGAACTGATCAGTTCACTCGAAGCGAAAGCGACCATCCCGCAGATAGAAGTGGCGATAGGGGATGAGCATACTGTGCTGGTATTTCGTCATCTCGAAGCCTTATCCGAGCAGGACAGAGAGAAGTTGATCGCTTACGCTATCGAACATGACATCATCTGTCTGTTGCAGGCAGGCAAACCGACTGAACTGGAAGTCCTGTATCCAGCCTCTCCACCCGGCTTGTTCTACACCATCGATGATGGTGCTATCCGTATCGAGTTCGAACCGTCTGACTTTACCCAGGTGAATCCGGAACTGAACAGATCGAT
>WFUQ01000033.1 GCA_015484935.1 Gammaproteobacteria bacterium | reverse complement strand
GCGTTTCAACCCGGCTCTGATCGAGCAACAGGCTGCCACCAAAATCCATGCTCAAAAAATTGGGATGGTAGACATAACTCTCCGCATCAACACGGTATTCCTGCTGCAGGGTCGGGCGGATATCCTGCTGATTTTTATTACCCGACGAATAGAAAGTCTGCTCATCGTACAGATATCGTAACACCAGCTCACTGCTGACATCGGTTATTCTGAAACTGTCAATCTCAGCACCCATCACGTCGCTGATGAGCAGACACAACACAGCAGTCACTGCTTGCTGTGTGATAGTCAGACCCGAAATAGTACTGCTCGATTTCACCCGTTGTGCCTGCTGTTCTCATGATGACCGTCATTCTGCTGCAGGAGCATCCGCATAATCCATGCCTTTCATGCGACCGAAACCAAACACATTGACTTTGCTCTTGCCGAATTGATTCGCTACCAGGATCACGTACTCCAGCTCAAAGTCCGGTTGCGCAAATTTCTTGAAGTATTCCAGATTGTCGTAATCGATAAAGATCCCGGTCGGCAGGTTGATGTTAGCCCTGTCACCGCCCGGCTCACCATAGAACATCAACAGCTTGCCATCCCTGTTGAGCACCTGAACGTTCTCGAACGCAGCATCGACCACATGGATATTGCCGTCATGATCGACTGCGACTCCTTTCGGTCGAGCAAACTGCCCTAGCCCTGTACCCACTTTGCCAAAACTTTTTACGAACTTTCCATCTTGAGTAAACTTCTGTACCCGGAAGTTACCTGTCTCACTCACATAGATATGTCCTTCCGGTCCCAGAGCAAGATTAGTGGGATAGAACAACTCACCTTCTTTAGAACCGACGCTACCTATAGTGTAGAGCTGTTCACCACTATCCTTGTCCAGCACGACCAGACGGTGGTTTTTTATATCGGTGACAAACAACTTATTACCGGCAATCACTGAATCCGAAGGTTTGAATGACTCACCATCACCGAGTAGTTTGATAAATTTATCGTCCTTGCTGTAGACCAATATCAGACTGCGACCGGTATCGCTGATATATTTCGTGCCATCCGTATCGATAGACATGTTGATAGGTTTCTTCATCTTGCCGGAAAAAGAACCATATACGATATCGAATCTTTTCTTCTTCAGATCGAACATGGCGTACCCGGGAGCTCGTATATCGACCACGTATAGACGGCCACCATACATCGCCACGCCATACGGTTTACTGATCAGTGCCGTATCCTCGGCTTCATCGCCCAGTATGAAATCACTTAGAGTGCTACTACGCTCAAGATCACCCGGCCCTGAATAACTGGTCAGATACTGAATCCTGGGAGGACTGGGCAATGGCGGGTAAAAAACATGCTGTTCCGGCTTTTCAGCCGAACCGGCACAGCCTGCAATTATCACCGGGATGATAAACAGCAGAAATAGTCTGACCATCTGGAAATGTGAACGCATAGCAACCCCTGTGATACCGGCAGAACGACATAGCCGACATCTCCTGACTGGTTTAACGAGCCTTCCAGATGGAAGGCCCGCAGGGTTAATATTACTTGTTATGACAGGTCAGACAAAGCTTACTGCCAGCTTTGCTTACTCTGAGGAACGGCTGGTCATTAGTACCAGGGCCAACAAAGTTATTATGCACATCATGGCAGGAGCTGCATTGTACTTTGCCATCAGGTGTCAATAGTGCAGTTACGGTACCCGTCCTGGTCTTGTCGCCACCTTCACCGACTGTGACTGTCTGTGTGTCAGGATTAAACAGACCCGGGTCGGTTACTGACAGCGCAGCATCATAAGTAACAGAAACCGGGTGGTCATCCGTCAACTTGTCTCCACCACCGATCGCGTCCTTACCTGTAATGACATTAGAGCCGGTATTTCCGCCGAAGCTATCGATCGCTGTCACACCGTCATGACATGACAGGCAGAGCTTTGACGATCCTGTAGGCTGGGCATCCAGACTGGCATCCAGTGTGGGCGAAGCATACATAGCAAACGTCTGGGTCGTCAGAGCATGATTCCATAAAGGTGCGTCGACCACCGTGGTATCAGAATTATGTGGCGTGTGACAAACCACACATATCTCACCACCACTGAAACCACTTGCAGACATGTCATGATCTGTACCGACTATCGTACCTGCACTGACTGCCCCTGCGGCAATCAGAGATAACGCGACCACAGAACCCCCAATGATCGTATGGATTACTTTATCGAGTTGCATTTTCATCTTTCTACCTCCTGGTGAGGAGTTGAAATTTCAGAACTGAATTCATCTCACAGCTTTGTTTTAAGACATGCCGTGTCTACACGTATTGATATGGGTCAACTAGAGCATCGATAAAATAACCCTTCTGTCAGACTGGTTTATAGGGCTGTTTTTATGCCTGGTTCTTCATAATGAAGCATTAATATTGACTTAGGTCATGCCCTTACCTTGTACCGCTTTGAACTGTGGCGTAGCATCCCCAATGTAAGCTTCAAACCTGTTACCCAGGCACAGCTTCAGCAACACATTTACAGGCGAACTGCTTTAATGACAACGAAACGGCACACATTTCTGACTTGCTTACTGAGCATCGCACTTGCCATGATGCCCTTCGCCGGTGCTTCAGCCCTGTCATCGCCAGCTGATGATGTAACCATGATGCAGCACTGTCATGAGATGGCACACTCCTCCGATCAGACCGCCACTGCGAGCACACCATCTCAGGACTGTTGTGGTGCCAATGCCTGCCAGTGTATGAATCTGATCAGTTGTCAGGCCAGCGGCCACTCTCTGTCGTTCATCATGACTCCGTTTACTCACACCACCCTGTCCAGTTTCTCTGATGAGATCTCGCTGGATGATATAGCGTATTATCAAAATCGTATAACCACTCCGGATATACAACCTCCCATCGCTTAAGCGCTCCTGCTGGAGCCGATTCCCGTTTTCATGTTCTACATGATGCCCGGTCGTGCATGACGGCTTCTTACAAAATTTTTAACCCTTTCTATCAACTTAAACAGGAGAGAATCCATGAAAATTTCATGTCATTCAATCAAGAGAAAAACGCTGGTGACAGCGATGGCTCTCGCCATGCCGATCGCTGCTTCGGCAGATATCAGCAGTGCCGAATTACAGGAGCAGATCGATGCCCTGCAACGTCAGGTCACTGCTCTGAACAGTGACGTACAGCAGGCAGCAGAATGGAAGAACCCGAACACACTGGTACATATGGCGGGTTATGCCAATGTGGGTTATGCCAAAACGGACGCTGCCGGTGATGATGGCAGCTTCAGTGTCGGTTCGTTTGCCCCCATCTTCCATTATCAGTACCGTGATCTGGTCATGCTGGAAGCCGAGTTGGAATTTTCCGTCGCGGAAGACGGATCAACCGAATCCAAGATGGAATACCTCTCTATCGACTGGTTCGTCAATGACAATATGGTGCTGATCGCCGGGCAGTTCCTGAGCCCGATCGGCCAGTTCCGGCAGAACCTGCATCCTTCCTGGATCAACAAGCTACCTTCTGCCGCACCCGGTTTCGGTCATGATGGTGCCGCGCCGGTATCCGATGTCGGTGTCATGTTGCGTGGTGGTTTCCATCTGGGTGGTATGAAAGCCAACTATGCCGCCTATGTGGGTAATGGCCCGGAGATCAAAGCAGAGGTCGAAGATGACGGTGCCGGTTCGGCAGCCGCGATCGAATACGATGGTATCGCAGCAGAAGCCTTCGGAGCAGACCGTGATGGCAACAAGGTTTTCGGTGGTCGTCTTGGCATCCTGCCGATGACAACACTTGAGGTCGGCGTCTCTTTCTTGACCGGCAAAGCCAAGGTCACCGAGTATGAAGGTCTGGATCCAACACTGTTTGGTGTCGCCATGCCACCCGACCTGGACACTACCGCCTTCTCTGCCAGCACTTATGATGTCATCGGTATGGATATCTCCTGGCGCAACAAAGATCTGGATGTGCGTTATGAATATGTGAAATCAGAAGTCGGAGAAACGACTCTCGGTGGTTTCACTCTTGATGCTGCCACCTGGTCAACATGGTATACCCAGCTCGCCTATAAACTGCCCTCGTCAAAATACGAAGCGGTCATACGCTACACAGATTTTGACAGCACAGGCACAGCGAAAGACATGCAACAGACTGCGATAGGTCTGAACTACCTGTTCACCAGTAACTTTGTCGGCAAGATCGGTTACGAATCCAATGACAATCCTAACGCAGGCCTGACTGCAGATAATCGCTGGTTATTGCAACTGGCCTACGGTTTCTAAGGAGGACTTCTACATGAAACTTTTAAACACAAAAAACATGATACAGAGTGCTTCAGCGATCGCTGTATTACTGAGCAGCTCTTTTGCCTTCGCAGCAGATTATCCTGAGGCAGGCAATTTTTCCAACGGCTCGAAAACATGGGCAGAAAACTGCAACCGTTGCCATAATGTCCGTGGTCCGAAAGAACTGCGTGATGACCAGTGGATTTCTACCACTTTTCACATGCGGGTACGTGGCGGGCTGACCGGTCAGGAGGCACGTGATGTCATCACCTTCCTGCAGGCCTCCAACACCAAGGCGGTCTCAAGTAGCTCGACTCAGGTGTCTGCTGTCGTCAGTTCTGGCGGTTCTGGCAAGGAAAATTACAGCCAGACCTGTATCTCCTGCCACGGCGCTGACGGAACCGGTGCGTTTCCCGGTGTGCCGGATTTCACCGACACCGATGGCCGACTCACTAAATCTGACGAGGTACTGAAAGACCACATCATCAATGGTTTCCAGAGCCCCGGCTCAGTGATGGCTATGCCACCCAAAGGTGGCAACCCTAACCTGAGCGACTCGGGTGTCGATAACGTATTGAGTTATATAAGAAAAACCTTCGGAAAATAGACCAGGGCAGACTCCTGCAACCCGAGACAGGGATGTCTCATCAACCTTGAAATGAAAAAAATGGAGAAATTTGTATGAAAAGCTTGACCTGTGACTAAGGCACAGGTTCTAGGATCGGGACAGAGATGAAGAAAACGAGTTAATCAACCACAACATAAAGGTGAATATGATGAAACTATTATCAAGCACACAGTTGTTATCTGCTCTGGTACTATCCAGCGCGCTATTCATATCTGGCAACAGTTTCGCCGATGACTTCCCGCTACACACCAAATTGCAGCAATGCGAAACAGCCTTCCAGAAGATGCAGAGCGGCAACATGTCGCAGGCTGATGCTTACAAGGCAAAGAAACAGCACAAACAACTGGTCAGAGAGATTCTCGACAGCCTCAACAAACGTAATGCCGAAGTCTCCACCGCAACCGGTGAAGTACTCTCCAACGAAGAGATCCTGAACAACTTCAAAGTCATGGGGCGTCTGCTCGCCATGCTGGCTGCTGACCACCCAAGCGAAACAGATGAATGGGGATACACACTCGAATGATGACACACTCGTCACACTGACTGTGAACACATCATCACAGCCAGTGTGACTACATCCTAAACAACAGGTAGACAATCAGGAGGCGTGACATGAAACTATCAAACTACTTATCACCATTATTGCTGATGCTGCTCAACACTGCCGTGGCAGCCCCTTCTGTTTACATCCCCTTAGGTTCCGGCAATCAGGTGATCAAGGTCGATGCCGCAACCGACACCATCACAGCTAACTACAGCGGTGTAAAAAACCCTCACGGTCTGGTCGCCACACCTGACGGCGAATACCTCATCGCTGGTAGTCTGCAGGAAAATCCTGCCACCGGCTCCCAAAAACCAGACACGAACAACAGCGAACTGGCACTGATACACCCGGCTCATGGTCATGTCATGTCGACTATCGCAGTCGATGGCTGGACCCACCACGAAGCCATCACACCTGATGGCCGCTATGTTATCTCGACGCATCCCACTCGTGGCTATGTCAGCATCGTCGATCTTGAGGAAAACAAGGTCCTGAAGACCATCGACACCGGAGTCGCTCCGAATTACACCGTGGTATTACCCGATGCTACGTTTGCCTATGTCAGCAATACCGGTAACAACACGATCACCGAGATCGACCTGCGCAACTGGAGGGTCAGTCGCACACTGGAATCCGGCCCTGCTCCGGAACACATGGTCCTGTCCAGCGACAACACAATGTTATTCGTCACTAATCCCCGTGTCGGTAAAGTTTCAGCTGTCGATATAAAGAGCGGAGAAATCGTACAGTCATGGAAGCTGGGTAACAAACTGCATGGACTCGATATCGGCGATGATGGCAAGACACTGTTCGTGACCAGCAAAAAAGATGGTCGACTTATCTCGCTGGACACCACCACAGGCAAGACAATCAACAGTATCGACCTGTCACCTGCACCCTATCATCTCAACACCATAACTGGCACCGGCAAACTATACGTATCCAGCAGAAAAATCCCGAAGATATGGGTAGTTGACCAGGCCAATCTGAGTATACTGGGCGAAATACCATTGCCATCAGGCGAGGGTCACCAGATGGCGATCGTTGCAGGTGATGACTGACATGCGATCACGGTTAACTGCAACACCAATCAGATAAGGAGAGTATTATGTTTACTTACACTGTGACCGAGCTGGCCAGACAATGTAATACCACACCTCATGCCGTCCGCTACTACACGCGTATGGGGCTGCTCCGACCCAAGCGCCATCCCGAAAACGGTTATCGCTTGTACAAGAGCGCTGAGATACCCTGGCTGCGCTTCGTACAACAGGCGAAGAGCCTGGGGTACACGCTGAAAGAGATAAAAGAGATCATGCACGACTCGGACGATGCGAAATCGCCCTGCCCCAGAGTTCGTGAGATACTGATGAAACATATCGTCGAAAACAGGCAGAGACTGGAAGGACTGATGCGCCTCCAGACACGGATGGAACATGCACTCAAGCGATGGGAAGACATGCCGGACGGTGTGCCCGACGGACATTCGGTATGTCATCTGATCGAATCGATAACTTACGACTCTGACGATATGCCACGATTGAACGCAACTAACTTGAAGTATTAACACGGGAGTATAACGATGACGGTCATGGTGCTGGCAACACGTGGATGCAGTCACTGCAACACATTCTGCAAAGAGCTGAATGAGTTAGGCATTCAGCACGAGGTTCATTTCTGTGACGACGAGCCGGAGCTGGTAGAAAAATACGGCATACGCCACTCACCCAACCTGATCGTCGATGACGAGGTCATCTTCCGCAGACAAGCGACCGAACATGAACTTAAGGAGTTCTTCAAACTCTGAACAATCAACAACAAGACAAGCTGCACACAAAAACAAGAAGGTGAAGGATTATGTTAGACAAGACAAACGCTGAACAGAACAACACATTGAGTGATCCAGTCTGTGGTATGAACGTCACCGAAGACAGTGAACATCACATCCAGCATGCTGATCAGGACTATTATTTCTGCAGCAGTAGCTGTCATGACAAGTTCGCGGCAGATCCTGAACTGTACATACAGAAACCTGTCGCCACACAATTAAAAGATCCTGTCTGCGGCATGGATGTCACCAGCGACAGCAAACATCACATCCATCATGCCGACCAGGACTATTATTTCTGTAGTGAACACTGTCAGGATAAATTCACAGCATCGCCAGACACCTATCTCAACCCTGCACCGGCCACTGACAATTATTGTCCTGACGACAGTTGCAGCCTGACCTCATCATCTGATGCCATCTATACCTGCCCCATGCACCCTGAGATAGAGCAACAAGGTCCGGGTTCATGTCCTAAGTGCGGCATGGCACTGGAACCTAAAGGTGTACCGGTCATCGCTACAAAGACTGAATACACCTGCCCTATGCATCCCGAGATCGTACAGGACCACCCCGGCAGCTGCCCCAAGTGTGGCATGGCGCTTGAAGCCCGTTCAGTCGAGGCCGAAGAGGACACCAGCGAACTCGATGATATGTCACGACGCTTCTGGGTCAGTTCGATACTTGCCATCCCGGTATTCATACTCGCTATGGTCGCTGATCTTGTGCCATCGTGGTTACCCGACGGTCTCGCCATGCAGACGGTTCAATGGATAGAGTTCGTACTGGCGACACCCGTCGTCATCTGGGGCGGCTGGCCTTTCTATGTACGTGCCGTGCAATCAGTACGGACCTGGAACCTCAATATGTTCACCCTCATCGGTCTCGGTGTATCTGTCGCCTGGACCTACAGCGTCGTCGCTCTGCTTTTGCCCGGCATATTCCCTGAGGTGATGAAGATGGAAGGCGGACTGGTCGATGTCTATTTCGAAGCCGCTGCGGTCATCACCGCACTGGTGTTGCTCGGACAGGTACTCGAACTACGCGCAAGGAGTCAAACCAATGCAGCCATCAAACTGTTACTCGGGCTGGCACCAAACACCGCTCGCATCGTCCGTGACGATGGTACTGAAGAAGACATCCCCTTAGAACAGGTCGTAGTCGGTGACATCCTGCGTGTCCGCCCCGGTGAAAAGATTCCTGTCGATGGCACCGTGACGGATGGTAACAGCTCGGTCGATGAATCGATGGTGACCGGCGAACCCATCCCTGTCGAAAAAAATGAAGGTGAACGTGTTATCGGCGCGACTGTAAACGGTACCGGCAGCCTGCTGATGCGCGCTGAAAAAGTCGGCACCGACACGCTGTTATCACAGATCGTACACATGGTCAGTGAAGCACAACGCTCACGCGCACCCATCCAGAAACTGGCTGACATCGTAGCCGGATACTTTGTACCCGTGGTCGTGCTCATCGCGGTGGCAACCATGATCGTCTGGGGCTTCTGGGGACCAGAACCCCGTCTGGCACACGCCATCATCAATGCAGTGGCTGTGCTTATCATCGCCTGCCCCTGCGCATTAGGTCTGGCGACACCGATGTCTATCATGGTCGGAACCGGCAAAGGAGCAACCATGGGTGTCTTGATCAAAAATGCCGAAGCACTGGAGACCATGGAAAAAGTCGATGTTCTGGTGGTCGACAAGACCGGTACCCTGACGGAAGGCAAACCTAAACTGGTTTCCGTACAGGCGACCACCGGGTTTAACGAAGACGAAGTTTTACATCTGGCAGCCAGCCTCGAACGTGCCAGCGAACATCCTCTGGCTGAAGCCATCGTCAAAGGCGCAGAAGACCGAAATGTCACCCTGTCACAGACAGATGATTTTGAATCAGTCACCGGTAAAGGTGTCACTGGCACCATCGACGACCGCAAGGTCGCACTGGGTAATCTGAAACTGTTACAGAGCCTAGATATCGATGTCGCAGACCTGCCCACCAGAGCAGAAGCAGGACGTGCCGAAGGTCAGACAGTCATGCTTATCGCCATCGACGGTAAAGCTGCTGGACTCATCGGCGTCGCCGACCCGATAAAAGAATCCACGGCTGAAGCGATCGATGAATTACACAAAGCCGGTGTCAATGTCGTAATGCTGACCGGTGACAGCAAGACCACGGCAGAAGCGGTAGCGCAGAAACTCAACATCGACCGTGTCGAAGCCGAAGTCCTGCCCGACCAGAAAGCCAGCATCGTCAAACAGTTACAATCCGAAGGCAAGATCGTCGCCATGGCAGGTGACGGTATCAATGATGCCCCGGCTCTGGCGCAGTCACATGTGGGCATCGCTATGGGTACGGGTACCGATGTCGCCATGGAAAGCGCCGGCGTGACACTGGTCAAAGGCGATCTGCGTGGTATCGTACGCGCCAGAAAGCTGAGTCATGCGGTGATGAATAACATCCGTCAGAACCTGTTCTTCGCTTTCGTCTATAACTCTATGGGCGTTCCCGTCGCTGCCGGTGTGCTATACCCGGTTTTCGGTCTGCTGTTATCGCCCATCATCGCCGCTGCCGCGATGAGCTTCAGCTCCGTTTCGGTCATCACCAATTCATTGCGCTTGCGTGGTCTTAAACTGTAAGAAAGAGCTATCACATGAAAAGACTGACGCCAGTCGTACTTGCTCTGTTGAACAGATATTAACGAGAGGCTGATAATGAG
>WFUQ01000032.1 GCA_015484935.1 Gammaproteobacteria bacterium | reverse complement strand
GTATATCCGTCTGCACGTGGCACGTCTTTTCGGTCGCCTTGGCAAAGAAGATGATGTCCCGCTACTGATAAAATTGTTGTCAGACCCTGAATGGTGGGTACGCTATCGCAGCGCACAATCACTGGCACAGCTGCCGTTCATCAAACTTGATGATCTGCAGCAGTATTATGACGACCTGACCGACCGCTATGCACGTGACATCATGCAGCAGGTCATATCAGAACAGCAATGGGGTGAAACATGATCCCCTATATCGATTCCGCAAACTGGCTTTTCCTGCTGTATTTCGTGGGTTTACACGGCACCTATCTGATGTTGACCGTCAGTTCGATGATGTATCTGCCGAAATTTCTGCGTGAACACAGTACCGAAGACCTGTCACCCCTGCATGCTGATTTTGAACCACCGGTGACCATCATCGTACCTGCCTATAACGAGCAGAGTACCATCGCCTCCTCGGTACGTGCATTGATGCAACTCGAATACCCCGAATACGAGATCGTCGTCATCAACGATGGCTCGACGGATGAAACCATGCAGACACTCATCGATGAGTTTGCATTGCAGCCCTTCCCTGAAGTGCACCGTGTGCAGGTAGAAACACAGACAGTCAGGACCATCTATCGATCGACCCGTTTCCCTGATCTTCGCATCATCGACAAGGACAATGGTGGTAAAGCCGATTCGATCAACTGTGGCATCAATGCCTCGTACTACCCCCTGTTCTGCTGTGTCGATGCCGACTCCGTGCTGGAGCGGAACAGCCTGAAGAAAGTGGTACGCCCTTTCATCGAAGACCCCGAGACAGTAGCTAGTGGCGGTGTAGTCAGAATCCTGAACGGGTGCACAGTTAAGGATGGCTTCATCGCCAAAGTCGGACTGTCAAAAAACATCCTCGCTATGTTTCAGGTGATCGAATACCTGCGCGCCTTCATGTTCGGCCGCCTTGGCTGGACACCACTCAATGCTCTTCTGATCATCTCCGGTGCGTTCGGCGTGTTCAAGAAGCAGGTCGTCATCGAAGCGGGCGGATATCGAACAGACTGTATCGGTGAAGACATGGAACTGGTCGTGAGGCTGCATCGTCTACTCATCGAAAAGAGCACACCATACAAGATTCACTTCGTACCCGACCCGGTATGCTGGACCGAGGCACCTGAGAAACTTTCGATATTAAGGAAGCAACGTGTACGATGGCAGATAGGTCTGGCAGAAAGTCTGATGTCAAATATTTCACTGTTATTTCATCGCCGCGGCAAAGCCGTTTCATGGCTGGCATTCCCGTTCTTCCTGCTGTTCGAATGTTTCGGCCCACTGCTCGAGGTCACAGGTTTCATCATCGTCGCCTATGCTTTTTATATCGGCCTGGTTCCCAATGAATTTTTCCTGATATTCATTCTGCTCGCTGTCGGTCTCGGCATGCTGGTATCGGTGATATCACTTTCACTCGAAGAAGTATCCTTCCGCACCAGTAACAGTGCAGGCGAACTGTTTATGCTGTTCGTCATCGCCATCATCGAGAATCTAGGCTATCGCCAACTCAATGCCATATGGAGACTGACCGGCATCATCAACTGGACCTTCAAATCCGACCACAAATGGGGTGATATGGAGCGCGAAGCCAGCTGGAGCGATACAGAGGAAGAAAATGCGTTAAAGTAACGTATGCTCGAAAATATAGCAGACGACAGCGATATCAGGACCATCGAGATGACACCGCAGCCTGTGCCTGATGATTATCTGCAGGCGATGCAGATCGCAGATCAGGAGGCCGAAAAATCCATCGGTGAATACATGTTGCTCTCCTGGTACGACAGAGATCGTGATTTCGAATCACCACAGCACAGCAGCGAGTGCCATCTCGACAGTGCCACCCCGGGTTATGTCGATTATGCCCTCTATCATGGTGCCAGACTGAAGATTGATATCCAGCAGGGTCGCTTCGTTTTCTTCTATCTTCCGGTCGAACTCTAAGCTACCCTCTTCCCCTGAATAGTCATCTAAAAAGCCAAATAAGTATTTGGCATAAAGACGCCATCACTAGTACAATAATCCTTACTGAAACAGCCTATCACGGAGATGCTCATGACGATTGACAACTTGACCCTGGCCGCCATTATCATTTCTGTGATTCTGGTCATCGTCACCCTCATGCTTGCGACCCACAATAAAAAGAACGAACAAAAGATGCGCCGGATGGCTCACCAGATGATGCTCATGAACAGGAATGAAAAAGCACATGCTCTGTGCAAGAAGATACAGTCAATCAGCCCGGATCTGTGCGCCGGCCTGGATTTCACCCTGAAAGAAAATGGTGACGATGTCGAAATCGATACCTGGGACACTCATCACCCCAAACCAAACGCATAGTTACCCATTTTGCGCCGTTATTTTTCACGGATGATCGATACCGTTAACTACCTCAATGCGATTGATGAACGATCTGCTATCAAAGACTAAGCAGATCCTTGGTATCGAAAATTCAGTAAGCTCTGCTGAAAAGCTGACTTCAGCCCTCGGAGGGTTTGTCGGCATATTCATGATCTCATGGATCAGTTTTCAGTTTACCGGTGCGAGCGGCTCGGCACTTATCGTGCCATCTATGGGCGCATCTGCCGTGCTGGTCTTTGCCGTTCCCCACGGTAAATTATCTCAGCCCTGGGCTCTGTTAGGTGGTCAAACGATATCTGCATTTATCGGTGTCAGCTGCGCCTTACTGGTACCGAATTTGTTCCTCGCGTCAGGTCTTGCCGTCGGTCTGGCAATAGGCTGCATGCATATCCTTCGCTGCATACATCCTCCAGGTGGTGCAACCGCGCTGGCAGCAGTCATCGGCGGCACTCAGATTCACTCACTGGGTTATGAATACGTAGTGACACCGGTATTCTTGAATACATGCATCATCTTTACTACAGCCGTCATATTTAACTACGTATTCCCATGGCGCCGTTACCCTGCCAGTCTGATGCGCTTCGCGGATACACCGGTGGCTGGTGACAGCAAAGCTTCGAGGTACTTCGATAAGACACATATCGAACGCGCATTGTCGGATATCGATCTGGTCGTTGACCTCGATGCGGACAACCTGCAACAGATCTTTACACTGGCACTGGAACACGCCGAGACACCGACGTTTTCACCCGGTCAAATAGTACTCGGACATTATTATACAAACAGCAAACACGGTGCAGAGTGGTCAGTCCGGCAGATTATCGATGAATCACGGTCAGACGACCCACAGAAAGACATGGTAATCTACCGCGTCGTCGAAGGTCAGGGTTTCAAAAACGCAGATAGTTGCACCCGCACCGAATTTGCCCACTGGGCAGTGCGCGAACTCTTCCCTGTACATCCTTAGTCAGCACTCGAATATCCCGATTCAGAATGCTGCGTCAAAACCGATCAAGGCATAGTTCTCACTGGTCAGATGACCTGTCCAGAAAGTACCTGTCTGATCGACCGTATCGAGAAGATCGAGATTGATCTCCACTACACCCTTCACGTTGCGCATAAAATAGTACGATGCTGTCAAGGTAAGCGTATTCATATCGATACCTTCATAGATCGTATCTGTATTTTTAAGATCGTTAGCGTCAGTGTAATTATAGAGGAATGAGTACGTCCAGCGATCACTATAGATGTAGTCTGCCCCGACAAAGCCGCCGAACCAACGATACTCAGCGCCCTGGTTGATGAAATCATCCCAGTTATTCTGTATGAACTGTGCGAACCAGTACGTCTTATCACCTATCTTTCCCGACATATCCAGACCGTATGCCAGCTTATCCGTATCTCTCGTTCCATCGTCCTGACCTGCATCACCAGTCGCATTCTTCTGACTACCTGAATAAGCGAACAGACCGATCGTAGTGTCCACAACATCGAAGCCCATACGACCGAACACCGCTTTGGAATTATCATTATCGAATATGTGGTCTGCACTTTTGTAACCAGGACTATTGATCGTCTTGTTTTGTTCGATACCATTACCGTTGACAAAACCAAGTGACAAATCCATACCCGATAGTTCAGTACCAAATACCACACCACGATCATAGGTCAGTCCCGCCATACGGTAGACCATAAAATCCTGG
>WFUQ01000031.1 GCA_015484935.1 Gammaproteobacteria bacterium | reverse complement strand
CTTTCGACCTGGATATCGACCGGATCGGTCAATACGGCATCACAGATATCCTCTATCTCATCCGGGAAAGTAGCGGAGAACATCAGTGTCTGTTTCTGTTCAGGCATGAAGCGGGTGATGCGCTTGATATCGTCATGAAAACCCATGTCCAGCATGCGGTCGGCTTCATCCAGTACCAGTGTTTTGAGATGCTGTAATGACAGAGATTGCTTCTGCAGATGCTTGAGTAGCCTCCCCGGTGTACCGACGACGATGTGTGCCTGATGTTCCAGTGAGGCCAGTTGTGCAGCCATGGGGCTACCACCACACAAGGTCAGAATTTTAGTGTTCGGAACCGGACGAGCGAGTCGGCGGATCTCTTTGCTGACCTGATCTGCCAGCTCGCGGGTTGGACACAGCACCAGTGCCTGGGTCTGATAGACTTGAGGTTGCAAGCAGTGTAACAGACCGATAGCGAATGCCGCAGTTTTGCCACTGCCGGTTTTTGCCTGTGCCTTGACATCGCTACCTTCAAGGATAACCGGCAGACTCTGCGCCTGTATAGCAGTCATGCTTTTGTAGTCGAGTGCGTCCAGATTCGCCAGAAATTCAGCCGCCAGGGGCAGGGATTGGAAGGATGTGGTCACAGTGGCTCTGATGTCGATGGGGTTAATGTCGATGGCTTCAGGATGGAATGTTGTAGCAGAGGTACGATCAAGAATGCCATTTTATCAGAATAAGGTCTGAGTATAACGATGAAAATATACGATGAAAGCCGATAGAGCCAGCAACCTTGTCTGTCCGCTATGTGCTGAACAACTGGCTGGTACCGAAAAGCAATTAGTCTGTAGCAGAGGGCACAACTTCGATATCGCCCGGCAGGGGTATATCAACCTGTTGCCGGTACAACATAAACGTTCCAGGCATCCGGGTGACAGCAAAGCCATGGTTGTGGCTCGTACACAGTTTCTGGATTCAGGTGTCTATCAACCCATCGCAGAAAGGTTATGCGATGTTGTATCTGGCCTGATAGATACGTCCGCAGATAACAACTTGCTGGATGCCGGTTGCGGCGAAGGCTATTACTTCGATTATCTACTCGACAAGCTCGTTTCTGCTGAAGGTGACGGGAGCCTGTGTTTTACCGGCATCGATATATCCAAAGAGGCGATTATCGCTGCGGCGCGTAGAAACAAGTTGATCACCTGGCTGGTGGCAAGTAATCGGCAGCCACCTGTGGCAGACGAGAGCATCGATCTTATCCTCTGTATGTTCGGCTTCATGAGTGTAGAAGGATTTGCCAGGGTGCTCAAACCCGACGGCAAACTCCTGCTGGTCGATCCGGGTGAGGAACATCTTAAAGAATTGAGGTCGGTTATCTATCGCGATGACAAGGAAGACGAGGCCGCATCAGCTGCTGTCGAAATCGATGGTTTTACCGAGCTGGCAACCGAACGATTGACATTCACCGACGTCACTATCGATCAGATGCAGATAGAGAACCTGTTGACGATGACACCGCATATGTTCAGGGCGAGTAGAGAAGGCAAGTTGGCTGCAAGTCGGTTACAGCAGCTCGACCTGACCGTCGATGTCGTATTCAGGGTGTTAGAGAAACAACTCTGACGAGCGGCTTCATCATGTACAGATAGCTTATTGCAACAGATCCTGCTCGACTGGATGGTACACGCTGGCAGCCCGGATCAGTGAGTTGGCTGTCAATGCGGGTACGCCATAGACTTCAGCGGTAACACCGTAGTCAGTTCTGACCTTGTCCAGCAACAGATCAAAATCGCCGTCTCCAGATAACAGCACGATGGTGTCTACATCGGGAGCCGCTGCCATCACATCGATGGCGATACCGACATCCCAGTCACCCTTGGCTGAACCGTCACTGCGGGTGATGTAGGGCTTGAGCTTTACCGTAAACCCGATATGTTTGAGTGCGCTCTGAAACTTTAACTGCTTGTCATCATCGCGTTGTGTGGCATAGGCATAAGCTGCAACGATCTCACCCTGTTTGCTGATGCGCTGCCAGCATTGTCGATAATCGAACTGTCTGCCATATGCCTGCCGGGTGGTGTAATAGATGTTCTGCACATCGGCAAACACGGCTATCCTGTTCATGGCAGATCAGGATGCTTTCTTGCGTTGATCGTTATCCTGACTACGGAGGTAATCATCATAGCTACCGTGAAAATCGACGATGCCGGTCGGTGTCAGTTCGATGATGCGGGTCGCGAGTGATGACACGAATTCGCGGTCATGACTGACGAACAGCAGTGTGCCTTCGTAATTATCAAGTGCCAGATTGAGTGATTCGATGGATTCCATATCGAGATGGTTGGTCGGCTCGTCCATCAGCAGGATATTGTTTTTCTGCAACATGAGTTTGCCAAACAGCATACGACCCTGTTCGCCACCGGAGATGACGCTGACTTTCTTCTTGATGTCTTCCTGAGAGAACAACAACCGCCCCAGAGTACCGCGTATCGATTGTTCATCGTCGTCTTCCTTGCCCCACTGGTTCATCCAGTCGAGCAGGGGCATGTCGTCTTCGAAATCGGCAGCATGATCCTGTGCATAGTAGCCGAGTGACGCATTCTCAGACCATTTTACCGTGCCTGCTGTCAGCTCTGTATCACCGACCAGGCATTTCAATAAAGTGGACTTGCCGATACCGTTGGGTCCGATGATGGCGATACGCTCACCGACTTCGACCATCAGGTTCAGGTCACTGAACAGTTCTTCGTCATAACTCTTCGCCAGCGATTCGACTTCCAGTGCCAGACGATGCAGTTTTTTATCCTGTTCGAAGCGGATGAAAGGATTCTGCCGACTTGACGGTTTGATTTCTGCCAGTTCGATCTTGTCGAGCTGTTTGGCTCGTGATGTCGCCTGTTTCGATTTCGAGGCATTGGCAGAGAAACGGCTGACGAAACTTTTCAGTTCGGCGATCTGGGCTTTCTTTTTGGCGTTCTCCGATTGCAGACGTTCGGCGACCTGTGTCGAGGCGGTCATGTATTCATCATAATTGCCCGGATACATACGTATCTCGCCGTAATCCAGATCGGCCATGTGGGTGCAGACACTGTTCAGGAAGTGACGGTCATGCGAGATGATGATCATGGTGCAGTTACGTTCGTTCAATATGCCTTCCAGCCAGCGGATGGCATTGATGTCGAGGTTATTGGTCGGCTCGTCGAGCAACATGATGTCGGGTTCGGAGAACAGTACCTGTGCCAGCAAGACGCGTAATTTCCAGCCGGGCGCGACTTCGCTCATAGGGCCATAATGTTGTTCGATAGGGATGCCTACGCCGAGTAACAGTTCACCGGCGCGTGCTTCTGCGGTATAGCCGTCCATCTCGGCAAATTCCGCTTCCAGATCACCGGCACGGATGCCATCTGCTTCAGTCATCTCGGGATTGGCGTAGATCGCATCTTTTTCGGATTTGATCGCCCACAGTTCTTCATGGCCCATGATGACGGTGTCGATGACTTTGAAATCCTCGTATGCGAACTGATCCTGTTTCAGTTTGCCGATACGCTCATGCGGGTCTTTAGACACTGTGCCCGATGTCGCTTCGAGGTCTTCGCCGAGTATCTTCATAAAAGTGGATTTACCACAACCATTGGCGCCGATCAGTCCATAGCGATTGCCATCCGTAAACTTGACGGAGACGTTTTCGAATAAGGGTTTGGCACCGAATTGCATGGTGATGTTTGCAGTTGTAAGCATCGTGTTATTCCAGGTCGTAAATTGTTTTCAGGTTCTCTGTCTGATGATCAGGCCGCGTCGCGACGTGAACGTTGTCTGTCACCGTTGTTGTTCCATGGTGAATCTGCTCTGTTACCATCTTTCTGGTTACCCGCATTCCTGTTTCTGGCATATTTGCCGGGACGTGCCGGTTTTTTGTTTTTCTTCTTTCGCTGTGGTTGGGCAGAACGACCGTTCTTGATCGGCTGTGCCTTTATCGACGGGTCGGGTGCGAAACCATCGATGATGTCACTGGTGATCTCCCGTTTGATGAGTCTTTCGATATCCTTGAGCAGTTTCAGTTCATCGACGCACACCAGCGACATGGCTTCACCTTCATTGCCGGCGCGACCGGTGCGACCGATACGGTGCACATAGTCTTCAGCAACATTGGGTAATTCGAAGTTGACCACGTGTGGCAGTTGATCGATATCCAGACCGCGAGCAGCGATGTCGGTTGCTACCAGCACCCGTATCTTACCGGACTTGAATTCAGCGAGCGCACGGGTGCGTGCACCCTGGCTCTTGTTACCGTGTATCGCAGCTGCGGTGATGCCGTCTTTGCCCAGCTGTTCAGACAGTCGGTTGGCACCGTGTTTGGTGCGGGTGAAGACCAGTACCTGTTTCCAGTTCTGCGAACCGATGAGGAACGACAGTAACTCACGTTTGCGTGATTTATCGACCGGATGTATCACCTGCGTGACACGCTCGGCAGTGGTGTTACGTTGTGCGACCTCGATCAGTGCCGGTGAGTGCATCAGGCCGTTAGCCAGTTTTTTGATGTCGTCGGAGAAGGTGGCTGAGAACAGCAGTGTCTGTTTCTGTTTCGGTAACAGCGCCAGCACTTTACGGATGTCATGGATGAAGCCCATGTCGAGCATGCGATCAGCTTCATCCAGCACCAGTATGTCGATGTTCGACAGATCGGCAGAACGCTGGCCGACATGGTCGAGCAGTCGTCCAGGTGTGGCGACCAGGATATCGACACCGCGTATCAGTTTCTGTTTCTGCGGGTTGATGCTGACACCACCGAATACCACGGCAGATTTCAGCGGTAGATAGCGACCGTACATCTGTACGCTCTCGTGGACCTGTGCCGCCAGTTCGCGTGTGGGGGTCAATACCAGTGCCCGTATGGGACGACGACCTTTGCGGGGTTTGTCGGAATCCATCAGGCGTTGCAGCAGTGGCAGAGTGAAACCAGCAGTCTTGCCGGTGCCTGTCTGTGCGCCACCCATCAGATCACGCCCTTCGAGGACGAGTGGGATAGCCTGTTGCTGGATTGGAGTAGGTTTGCTGTAGCCTTTTTCAGATACAGCACGGAGTAATTCGGCATTTAAGCCGAGGGAATCAAATGACATTAACGATGTTCTCGTGTTTGAGTTTTGTGGACGGCCTACCAGTACTAAAAGTATGGGTCGGTCCAGGCAGAATAATAAACTGTGTTTTACAGTAACGCGTCTGTGTCAGACGTTGCGTCAGTAACAAGTGCAGACCGATGTGCACCAGAAAGTGCGCGTAGTATACATGAACTGGAGCAGGATAGTTAGTCTATCCATGGTGATAGCTGTTTTTGCCGGAATAGTGCGCTGTTCAACTGCAGATATCCTGTCTGCTGCCGATAAGCTTACTGAGCAACGAGCGATAGTTTCACGCAGATAAACCCGGCAGCACAGACCATGAACCCCATACCGCCCAATCCTGTCTATACGCAGATAAAGACCAACGTCATCGAACAGGTCAGTCAGATACTTCGAGTCGGGCAGGTACTGAATGCGACTGCAGAGCAGGGCGGTAAGGCGCAGGAAAAGATATTGATCCGTCTGGGGCAGTATCTGTTACAGGCGAGAACACCGGTAGACGTGACAACAGGTGACAAGCTGACTTTGTTGGTAAAAGCGCTGGCAGATGGCCAGACACGGCTGTTACCTGCGCTCGAAATCCTGGACCCCAAATCGGTACTCGCTGGCAAACTGGTCGAGCGCGCTTCGGATGCAGCACTCAATGCTGTGACGGTTGCAAAACTACGTCAGTTTGTTTCATCACAGCAATCTCTCACTGGTCTGCAACAGCAGATACAGAATTTACTCTCAGACAAAACAGCCCAGCAGACGCTACCCGATACTTTACGCTCACAGCTGCTCAGCTTGCAGGACAGTTTCCAGATCGATGCCGGCAGGATAACAGCTGCTGAGTTGAAACAGCGGGTACTCAACAGCGGCGTGTTTCTGGAATCAAAACTGGCCGCACAGGATCAGTCATCAGACCGGCTGCCCGTACAGCAGGATATCAAGTACCAGTTGTTATCACTCAAAGCAGAGATAGCGCGAGTCTACGGCGTGGCACCGGGTCAGCAATTTGCCAACCAGACCTTGAGCCAGTCACAGATGCATAATCTGTTGTCGTTCATCCAGAACCTGAACACACAGGATCCGGGCAAACCCCAGACCCTGCACAACATCGAAACGCTGGCGAACAAGCTGATCGCGGAACTGCCCAGACCGACAGTCAATCTGGTGATGAATATGTTATCCAGCTCTGACGAAACACCGACATCGTTAGCCTTGCTGGCAAAACATCTGGCAGGTGTCGGTAATGCGAAACTGACTATCGGTGATCAGTTGCACTATCTCGCGCAGACACTCATCAGCACGACGCAACAGTCACCGGAGTCACACAGGAATATACAGACCTTGCTCGAACAGCTGCGCGGGCGCTTGTTGTTGCTGGATCTGGGGCAGCAGGTAGACAGGTCGGTGAGTCAGCTGACCAGTATGCAGCTGCAGCCTCTTATCCGTGATGACAATACCATGACGAGCTTTCTGCTGGGGATGTTGTTCCGCGGTCAGGATGAGCTGTTCGATATGAAGATGCAGGTACAGCAACAGGAGAGATCGTCAGAGACTGCTGATGACAGTTGGCAGGTCACTCTGAGTTTCAATTTTAAAACACTGGGCGAAGTGCAGTCGCACATCCATCTGAGTGATACCCGGGTATCGACACGATTTAATGCGGAAACAGAAACGACTGCAAACAAGATACAATCTCTGCTGCCCGCATTGAAGCAGGCACTGGAGAAAAGAGGGCTGGATGTCACCGCCGTATCGGTCGCGACCGGTCTGCAACACACCCGCCCACTCAGCAATACAGATATTCGATTACTGGATGAGAGTGCATGAACTATACCCAACCCATCGCTGTGGCTCTGGAATATAACGGTGAGACTGCGCCGGTGGTCAGTGCGCATGGTCTGGGTGAGGTGGCGCAGAGGATCATCCGTATCGCACAGGAGCACGGTGTCCCCCTGCAACAGGACGACGAACTGGTCGAGATTCTGGCGCAGTTGAATCTGGGGGAGGAGATTCCCGAGCCGCTGTATGTGGTCGTCGCTGAAGTGATCGCCTTTGCTTATATCCTGACGGGCAAGTTTCCCAAAGACTGGCAGCAGAGTTAATCGGAGAAATAGGCTTTCGTCAGCCTGAACACCATCGGGCTGAGCAATAACAGGGCGATCAGATTGGGGATAGCCATCAGTGCGTTCAGTGTATCGGCGACCAGCCAGATGAATGACAATTTTGCCATCGCACCCAGCGGAATCGCGACCACCCAGAGTAACCGGAACGGGATGATGGCCCGGAT
The DNA here is from genome assembly GCA_015484935.1 of Gammaproteobacteria bacterium. Taxonomy (GTDB): domain Bacteria; phylum Pseudomonadota; class Gammaproteobacteria; order SZUA-229; family SZUA-229; genus S139-92. Next base: position 223 of record WFUQ01000031.1, on the reverse strand, counting down.
GCCGAACAGGTATTCGACGCATTTCTCACCGTAAAAACTCCAACCCAGTATCGTGGTGAAAGCGAAGATGCTCAAGCCGAATGTGACGATATAACCACCGACCCCCGGTAGCGCAGACTCGAATGCAGCCGAAGATAGAGACGCACCGGTCTCACCGCTGGTCCACGCACCGGTGACGATGATGACCAAACCGGTCATCGAACACAGGATAAGGGTGTCGATG
>WFUQ01000030.1 GCA_015484935.1 Gammaproteobacteria bacterium | reverse complement strand
GAATGAGCCGACGCTGAAGCTACCATCGTCACCAGCAGCGTCCGTTTTGGCATATCCCACATTGGCATAACCTGCCATGTGTACCAGTGTGTTCGGATTTTTCCATTCCGCCGCCTGTTGTACATCACTGTTCAAGGCGGTGACCTGACGTTGCAGGGCATCGATCTGCTCCTGTAATTCGGCGCTGCTGATATCTGCCGAAGCAGCGATCGGCATGGCGAGAGCTATCGCTGTCACCAGCGTTTTTCTCTTGATTGAATGACATGAAATTTTCATGGATTCTCTCCTGTTTAAGTTGATAGAAAGAGTTGAATTATTTTAGTAGTCGTCATGCACGACCAGACATCATGTAAAACATGAAAACAGAGAACGGTTCCAGCAGGAGCACTTAAGCTATGGGGGGGCGTATATCAGGAGTGGTTATACGGTTACGATAATAATCAACATGATTAAGCACAGGCTCATCAGAAAAGGTGGGCAGGGTGGTGTGTACCAGCGGAGCCATGACGAAGGACAGTGTGTGACTGCTCAACTGGCAATTGATTAGACCTGCACATTGGCAGGCGGAGTGACAGCAACAGTCCTGTGACGGGTTTATCGTTGTATCCTGTTCAGCAGAGAGATCCATTTCATGGCAGTGAGATACCGCTTCCATATCGCCAGTCATGACTATATCGGCAGACATGCTGGCAAATGGCATGACTGCCAGTGCAAGGCTCAATAGCCAGGTCAGAACTGCATGATTTCTGGGTCTCATAAAATCGATTTACCCTGTTGTCAGTCAAGCTGTACCTGAGTGTCAGGTTCAGATGCTACATAAGTGATGGTACGCTACGGAAAATGCCTTCTCAAGCTACAAGCATGATTTAAATCAATAACAGCCTGTATTCACCACTATATAAAAATATACTCACATAGCAGCGTAAATAGCTGATTTAGCCATAATTAAAATATGGTTTTATCATCTGCCCGTATAAGGTTTTTGAAAAGGTTGGTCTGGACTTGTATGCGAGAAAAGGTAGTAAGGAGCTCATTGATTCAACACCAGCTAGCCTGACCATGATGCTGGTTATTTAATAACTCTCTGACATTGGCATCGATTATGCGGTAGCCGACATTACCGTACAGTAGCTGGCGACCTTCGTTCAATACCATGGTGGGACTGCCGGGAACTTTGTAGAGCTGACTGGCTTCGAAATCTAGATGCAGTTCGGCATGTGCCTGACCGCAATCGATCAGTGCATGGATAGCATCCAGTGGTAGTTGTAACTGCGCTGTGATGTCGTCCTGTACAGCACGTGTGGCGATGTTGCGTGCTTTGGCGAAGAATGCATCTCTGAACAACCACACGCTCTGCTCGAATGCCGTACGGTCGTGGTATTCCATGACCGGCGTATCGTCGATAACTCCCTGTCGTGCGAGTAGCTGTATCGCTTTCAGATAGAGGTGTGCTGAAGTGGAGGATTCAGGTGCGACTTCGGTCCAGATCGAAGGGTCGATCTGGACGTGATCCCAGTTGTTGACGACTTCTTTCAGGTGGCAATTGAAGCCCGAGGCGCCGCCTTTATCCTGCCAGTTCTGCTGGATGTTATGGTGAGCGGCTGCAAAGATCGGTACGAAACGGTATTCGATCTCGACCTCAGCAGGAAAATCCCTTTTCAATTCGTCGACGCGAATCTGCCCTCCATAGGCCCATACACACAACACATCACTGAAGTACTCTATCTTTATAGTCATGCGACTATTTTACATTTTTTGCTACTGCTTTTTGGCCAGACCTACCTGTTTCCACAGTAAAAATACGGCCGGAATTACGACTAGGGTCAAGATAGTGGCACTTACCATGCCACCGACCATCGGTGCTGCGATACGGCGCATGACTTCTGAACCGGTACCACTGCCCAGCATGATAGGTAACAGACCTGCGATGAGCGCGGCTACTGTCATCATGATGGGGCGCACGCGAAGCAGGGCACCATCGATCACCGCGGAGCGGATCTCCTCGGTGGTGAGTGCGATGCCGGATCGCAGGGCTTCATCCTTGTGTTGCTGCAACGCCTGATTCAGATACACCAGCATCACCACACCGATCTCGACCGCGACCCCGGCGAGAGCGATAAAGCCGACACCGACTGCGACTGACAGGTTGTAATCCAGCAGATACAGCAACCAGAAACCACCGATCAGCGCCATCGGCAGGGTGCCCATGATGATCAGCACTTCGGTGAGATTGCGGAAGTTGAGATACAGCAACAGGATGATGATGACCAGTGTGATCGGTACCACCGTGCTCAGGCGTTCGATCGCGCGCAGCATGAACTCATACTGACCGGACCATGACACCGAATAACCGGCAGGCAGTTCGACTTCATCTGACACCACCTGACGGGCTTCCTGTACGTAAGACCCCAGATCGCGACCTTCGATATCGATATAGATCCAGCCATTGAGGCGTGCGTTCTCGGTCTTGATCAAACCGGGACCGCTATCGATGCGGATATCAGCCACTTCTGCCAATGGTATGCGCGCACCGGTCGGTGTGATCAACGGCAGGTTGCGCAGTTTTTCCAGAGAGTCACGGACATCACGCGGGTAACGTACATTGATGGGGTAACGCTCCAGTCCTTCGACGGTCATCGCGACCTTCATGCCACCGATGGCGGTACGGACCACTTCCTGTATGTCGTTG